>NZ_JBNHER010000327.1:67585-78785 GCF_050015975.1 Dapis purpurea BLCC-M126
GATGGCAAATATGTAGTTTCGGGTTCATTCGATCATACACTGAAAGTCTGGAATCTGGAGACTGGGCAGGAGTTACACACTCTCATGGGACATAGTAACCCGGTAATGGCAGTAGCAGTGACACCCGATGGCAAATATGTAGTTTCGGGTTCAGTGGATCAAACACTGAAAGTCTGGAATCTGGAGACTGGGCAGGAGTTACACACTCTCATGGGACATAGTAACCCGGTAATGGCAGTAGCAGTGACACCCGATGGCAAATATGTAGTTTCGGGTTCAGTGGATCAAACACTGAAAGTATGGAATCTCGATACTGGGCAGGAGTTACACAGTCTCAGGGGGCATAGTTTATCGGTAGAAGCAGTAGCAGTGACACCAGATGGCAAGTATGTAGTTTCGGGTTCAGTGGATCAAACACTGAAAGTATGGAGTCTGGAAACTGGGAAGGAGTTACACAGCATCAGGGGGCATAGTAACTCGGTAATGGCAGTAGCAGTGACACCAGATAGCAAATATGTGGTTTCGGGTTCAAAAGATAGAACACTGAAAGTATGGAGCCTGGAGACTGGGCAAGAGTTATACACTCTCAGGGAGTATAGTTTATCGGTAGAAGCAGTAGCAGTGACACCAGATAGCAAATATGTGGTTTCTGCTTCAGAGTGGGATCAAACACTGAAAGTATGGAATATCGAGACTGGGCAGGAGTTAGGCAGTCTCAAGAAGCATAGAGACTCGGTAATGGCAGTAGCAGTGACACCAGATGACAAATATGTGGTTTCGGGTTCAGTGGATCAAACACTGATAGTCAGGAGTCCGGAGACTTGGCAGGAGTTACACAGTCTCAAGAAGCATAGAGACTCGGTAATGGCAGTAGCAGTGATACCAGATGACAAATATGTGGTTTCGGGTTCAGTGGATCAAACACTGATAGTCAGGAGTCTGGAGACTGGGCAGGAGTTACACAGTCTTAGGGGACATAGTCACTGGGTAAACGCAGTAGCAGTGACACCAGATGGCAAATATGTCGTTTCGGGTTCAAAAGATAGAACGCTGATAGTCAGGAGTTTGGAGACTGGGCAGGAGTTACACAGTCTCAGGGGGCATAGTAGCTCGGTAACGTCAGTAGCAGTGACACCCGATGGCCAATATGTGGTTTCTGCTTCAGAGTGGGGTCAAACACTGAAAGTCTGGAGTCTCGATACTGGGCAGGAGTTACACAGTCTCAGGGGGCATAGTCACTGGGTAAACGCAGTAGCAGTGACACCCAATGGCAAATATGTAGTTTCTGTTTCGAGTGATCGTACACTGAAAGTCTGGAGTCTGGAGACTGGAGAAAACTTGCTGACTTTTTATGGTGATTATCCGTTTAGGTGTGTTGCTGTCAGTGCTGATAGTCGGAGTGTTGTTGCGGGGGATGATGAGGGAGTGGTTCACTTTTTCAGGATGGAGGGACTGGATGGCGGATGATTTGTAATTTCAAGAGAGAAATAACTAGGACTTACGCAGACAAACTCAGAAACCGGGTTTTTTCCCTAGATGTCATAAAAACAACGATTTATCATAAAAACCCGGTTTCTTTCCGCAAATCCTGATCGCAATAAACACAAAAACTATGAACAACAAACAACAAACAATCAACCCTTACTACACCAACACCCCACCGCCAAACTGGCAACCCATTCTCACCACCCTCGCCGAAAACTTTATCGGCAGAAAATCCGTATTCTCAGAAATTAACCAATTCATCCAACAATACGATCGCGGCTATATCTCCATAGTCGCTCCTCCTGGTAGTGGCAAAAGCGCCATCTTGGCAAAATACATTCTCACCCATTCCCAGACAGTCTATTACAACTGTCAAATCAATCAACAAAACCGCACCCATCTGTTTCTCCAAAACATTTCCCACCAACTCATCCAGCATTACGGGTTAGACTATCCCATTCTCCCGGAAAATGCGACTCAAGATGGCGGTTTTCTCATCCTTTTGCTGCAAAAAATTAGTGACTCATTCCCCAGCAACCAACACTTAATAATTGCCATAGATGCTCTAGATGATCTCGACTTAAACGACCAAATTAGTTATACAAATATTCTCTATTTGCCGAGATATGTACCTCAGCAAATTTATTTCCTAATTACCCGCCGTCCGTTTTTATCCCAAAAATCTCGACTTTTGATCGAGGCTCCCCACAAAGTTATTAATCTGAAAAATTACCATCAGGAAACAAAGTCAGATATGAGAGAATATATTCAGCAGTTTCTCAGCCAAAACCAACATCAGGAAATATGCGATCGCTGGTTAGCAAAACAGCAAATTAGGGAGAATATTTTTACAGAAAATTTACTCAATTATGCTGGGGATAATTGGCTGTATTTAACTACAGTATTAAGGACAATAATCGACGATTTTAATAACGCAAACTTCGAGCAAAATCAACTACCACCAGCTCTAGTTTCTTACTATCAACAACATTGGCAAAAAATGTTTCCTCGATCGCCAACAGAACTAGAATTAAATATATTGAAGCAGTTAGTTAATTCGGATATTCGTTTATCTGTAGAAACAATAGCCAAAAATTTAGATGAAAGTTTAGATGGGGATGAATTTGATATTGAGGAAATATTAGAAAATTGGCGGGAGTTTGTGGAAATAGAGAAAAATGAGTTAGGAGAGAGATATAGTTTATATCATCCCAGTTTCCAGGAATTTTTGAGAAAAGTTGAGGAATTTAGAATTTAGAATTCAGAATTAAAGAATTCATGTTGAAAGTTTCCCCTTGAAATTCGATCCCCCCTAACCCCCTTGAGAAGGGGGGAACCTTCAAAGTCCCCCTTCTCAAGGGGGATTTAGGGAGATCGTAAATGTATCTCATAACTGTGGGAATTGCTGTATTTATAACCATTTAACCGGACTTAATATTCCCTATTCCCTATTCCCAACAAAACTATAAATTCAGTTCCTTTTCCTTGTGTGGAGAGTTTGGGGAGGGTGGTAAGATAGAGAAAGTAGGAGGAATAATTTTTCCCTGATTTTTCTGCCATATTCAGACCAAAATGCTCACTTTTTGAGGGTTTAGGATTAAAAAGCAGGTACTTTTTCAAGGCTTAAAGAGGCTAAAACCTTTATATATCAGTGTTATGAGTATTAATCAGCAAGCCCTACTTATATCCTAACTTATGTAAATATTGCTAATTGTGGGAGCTTCATCAATATAAATTGTCCATAGAGATGATTGGCCTTCCTTGGAGAGCGTTTGCTTTCAGTTGAAAAACTTACTTAGATAATTTTATCAATTTAACACAATTTTTAACAGCATTAAACATTTATTTCCGTTTTTTGCCTATTTGAAACTTCTTAATCCTCCTGAATTGAAAAAGTATCATAATTTTTCAATTCATTTAGACTAGATACATATCAATAATTCAATTAGTAAGTAGATATTGAATATCACCTCTAAAGTTAATTAGAGGGTTTAACTATCTAAGCAAATTGATTAATATAATTTTTATGTGTCGGCACTATCAATCTGATACAACCTTCTTTTAAAGTTGGAGTGTACTTATATTCATTTATTCTTAGTTTATTTATGCCTAACTCTGTCATCATAGCGAAGATTTCAGAATATTGAAAAGGTTTGCTAAGATAGCCGTCTGCACCATATTTTATGGCTTCATAATAATCATTTTCATAATTTTTGCTAGTGCAGAAAATTATAGGAATATGCTTTATTTGAGGATCGGACTTAATTTGTTGACACACAGCATAACCACTTAATTTTGGTATTGTAATGTCTAAAAGCACCAAATCAGGTTTCTCAGAATGAATTTTTTCGATTGCTTCTAGACCATCATTAGCTTCTATTACATTTAGTCCTAGTCTAATCAGATAGTAGGAAATTATTTTCCTAACAGTAGAGCTATCTTCGACTAATAAAACCCTTTTTTTGAGCATTTTATGCAGTTCTCCTCTTGCGGATATAATTACGGTTGTTTTTTATTCAACTTTTTTACATATTAAGTAGTTTTGATGAATAATATTCATATTTTCAGGCATTAAATATATCCTAAATTGATCTGAATGAATTGAGCAGTGATGGTATAGATTTATGGGTGTGACTTGAATCACTTAGTATTAGTGACAATAAGTATTGACTATTGAAACAAATCATATTTAAGAGTATAGTTTTTCCTCAAATATATCTTCACAGGAAACCTCTTTAACATCTTGGAATCCAAAATCTTTTAAATATGAAATCCATCCATAAGGGGTATTTTCTATATTTAATATCCCGATTGCAACAGCAACATCTACTATCCAAGGAATAGTTGATATTTTGTATCCTTGCCAATTAGTTTCTACACATATCCATTCAGGAATCATATTAGTATCGAACTTAGTTTCTGATTTCCAAGTCGCTCTAAAACAATACATAGGAGTATTTTTTTGCATAATTTATTCGGTTAGAGAACATGACAAATTATTAATGGTTAACTCAAATATAGGTAAGCATTCCGTCATCAGTTTATAGCCAAATCAAGTCTCAATTAATATTGATATACTGAGCAATAATTAATAGCAATTATCAAAATTAAAGTTTTTGGTAATTATGATAAAAACATTAGTCAAAGGAGACCAATTTAGGAGATGCTATCTACCAGACAAATTCTATAGAAATAATTTTTAAGATTGAGAAGCTTACCAGTATTCGGCTTTCATTTTTATTACTGACTGCTAATAGCTGTTTTCAGGTGTTGCCGACATAAAACGCTGCACAACATGAATGCGGAGCATTCGGGCACGAAAATGCTTACAAAGATATAGGTAACTGTCCAGATAAAATATTCTTTAGCTCAAACATTAGGTCTTCATTGGTTTTGTGAGCTTCCCAAATGCCAGAATCAAACCTATTTATTCGCCATTCCCCTTGTATAAAGTTTTCATCTTCAGAAACAGTACCAACATAATTAATAATGTATTGTGAACCTATAAGATATCGCTTTGCAAAACTAATCTTGCGTCCAATAACTTCACCACTTAATGTGGCTTCTCCTAAATAATTATCATCTAAAATATTGCCACTCAAACTATTACCAGCTTGAATTAAGGTGGCTTCAAATCTTGTAGGATTTTCCTGTTGCCAATAAGTACCTAGCCAAGTTCCACTTAAATTTGCCATAGTAAATCAATTTGTATTTAATACAATATTTTGAATGTTAAAAATAATTAAGAGCTCCATATAAAAAGACTTTAGATTGAAATTATAGCAGTATGAAATCATGTGTAAAAAATTCAGGTAGTAGATAAAAATTCATAAAATTATACCATTTATGATAGCGTAGCTCCTCTTTCATTAATGGATAATGGATAATTACCTCTGGTTAAAACCGTAAGGAAATTAAATATAAGAAAATATTCTAGCACTTTTCTCGAGGGTAGATTGGATATGGCGTTTAGCGCTCCGCACAACGAGCATTTCGGCGACAGCCGAAATGAAAAATGCTATGCGACATGAAAAGTGAAGCGGCTCTGCATTCTTGGGGAAACCCGCTCTTGCAGAGCCGCTCCGAAGTGTGCCATCCCATCCTACGGAATGCTTCATAAACGACCGCTTTTTCTCTTGAAATAAAAGGCTTTATACGTTTATTTTTCGGTAAGAAGCATAGTAATGCTATATTTGATTGTCATCTCCCCATTTCCCCATCTTCCCATCTCCCCATCTCCCTATCTCCCTATCTCCCCATCTTCCCATCTCCCTATATTTAAGTACATAAATAGACCTATACAATAATCCCAAATTAAATCAATTATTGCACACTTATACATCAATTATTTCGACTTATTCCCTCTTTTCTGAAGATGTCTAATAGATCCCAAATGGGTTCTATATATCATATCGTAAAAATGGCTCGGCAATTAACGATCTGCCTCAGATTGAGGATTTAGAGCTGTTAAATTAAATGGTATATTTAAGGATTTTAAACCATCTCAAACTGTTAGACTTAGTTGTAGCTGTGTAGATCAAATTAGGGTAGGTAAACAATTGTGTAATTGTGCTTTTTCTGCACAAAATGGTATAAGTATACTTTTGTGCTTTTTACTAATTACTAGGAAGGGTTTGCGTAACATCCCATAGGCAAGCATAACTTAGGAAAAGATAATATCTATTTAACAGATACATTAAATTTATTAATAGAGAGAGATTATATTTTAGATGTCTCCAGAACCAGGAACTTGCCCTTTATTTAGAATCAGCAATAGAAGTAAAAGCTGCTGACAAAATCATTTTTTGTACCTTTGGCGTGAAAATCTCTTCTCTGTTCCCTGTTCCCTGTTCCCTGTTCCCTACTATTGCAAAAAATTTATATCTTTTTCGGAAATGTCTATTAATAATACTACTTGCCGATTCGAGAAAATTTTTTATAATTATCGTCAGCCAATCAAGTATTTTCTATGGTTTCTGAACATCTTAAATATATATAAAATATAAAGTTTTAATTTTGATTCCTGACCTGAATCGACCACCAATATTTTCCATGACTTTTGATATATTGCATATACCATCAACTTTTTAAAACTTAACACCCACACTAGAGAAAATTTGACTACTTAAACTAAGTTCAGTAACAGGACATTTTGGCCAAAAGATTCAACATAGAGCTGGGTACAGAAATAGTTATACTAGATGCCACTAGATTCTAGTACCCATAATTAACTGAAACCTTAATCAATTTTTCTATTTTATTATCTAGTAAGCTATTATAAAATATAGGAGGTAAGCTGCTATTGTATAATTTATTCCTAGTGTCAACCACATTATAAAAATCATAGACAGCTAATCTTAACTATAAAAACCAAGGAACTTAAAATAACATTTAAAAATCAATTATTTGGAGAAAAATGAGCAGAAATAAACAATTATTAAATCAACATAAACAATTACCTGAACCTCAACAAAATGATTTTTTTAAAATATTTAGTCAGTCTCCAATAGGTACATCAACTTGGAATTGGGTTTTAACTCGTCCTCGTTCTGAAAAAAATCAAATTTTCTTACCTCTCTCTACACCATCTGCTTTGACAACAGATTATGAACCATTATTTTTATTAAAACTTCCTCGAGGGAAAAGTTGGGATTTAGAAAGTTCTATTAAAGTGACTGCTAAAGCCGGAGTTTTTATCACAAAAGTAGGCTCGATTTCTGTTGCACCACTATATGTTTTGTTCCAGTTATCAGGAAATGATTATATTTATCAAGTTTGGATTAATCATTATGGTGGAGATATGTTACCTTCTCCTTTAGATAAACTGGAAAAAATGCCATATTTAACTCTATTATTAATAGAAGATAAATCTCAGCCAGAAAGATTGATTAAAATTGATAATCAAATAGATTGGTCATGTTTGAAAGCCAAAGTTGAATCAGTAAAGTCTTGGAATTTAGCAGATTTCAATACAGTAAAATCTACAACACATTCTGCTCAAGAATTATGGAATAGAACAACAAAAGAAGAAGTTAGGGGAACAACAATAGCTAAGTTAAACGATCGCTTTAGAAGTGGAGATAAGAGTTTAGGAGAATATAGAATGAGTCGGCAAGTATTAGCATTACCAAGAAAAAAACAAAAAGAACTTTTTAAAGAAATTCAAGATTTTTCTGATTTTACACCTGAAAATGACCCCAAAGGTCAACACGAAATGGGTCAAGTGACACTGGATGGTGTGGAATATATTTGGAAAATTGATTATCTAGATACAAGCATGATTATGTTATCAGATGTACCAGAAGATATCAATAAAACTACTAGAGTATTATTGGTCATACGCTCCGATGAATGTTAATATCATGGCACTTATAGCTCAAGTCAGAAGTTAGAAGTTGAATTTGCAGCACAGACCATATTTCAGAAGAGCAATAATGTCTGCGCAATTAATAGCAACTGCTATATTTTGCTGCTTGAAATGAATAGTTAGCATTTGGTGGAAAAGGAATGAGGAAGAAGTATTTGGGGTTGAAAAATTTAAGTTTTAGTAGAAGGAAAATTTTCTCTAAAATCCTAGTTATTCTTCAAATCATTTCATTGATGATTTTTCCATATATTTTCTACATAAATCAGTTATCAGTTATCAGTACCTCCAGATGAACCGGAGGCTTAAAATCAAAAATTTTCTTATATTATTTAATTAAGAATTTTTTTGACAAAACTGTGATTTGCAAGAGGTGTTATTGAGGTTAACTATAAGATAAATTTTAGTCTTGTCTGAATATTATTTTATTGTATCATATCCAAGCAATTCATTATAATTAATGAGGAATGAAAAAAGTGATTTTAGGAAAAGCTACAACAACAAAAACCAAGTCTTATGCTCAACTTCATCAAACAGAATGTCTGCCAGAACACTTTCGAGAATTTAATAACTTTACTGCTAGTTCAATAGGTATCGGTACATATCTAGGTTCCTCAGATCCAGCAACAGATAATTTAGTCACAGAAGCAATTATTAAATCTGTAAAAAACGGGATAAATTTAATAGATACTGCTATCAATTATCGGTCTCAGCACGGCGAAATTAGTGTTAAAGCAGCTCTACTTAAATTGATAGAATCAAAAACCGTATCGCGAGAAGAATTAATCATTTGTTCTAAAGGTGGTTTTATTCCTAACCGACAAAAAGAAGAGTGGTTTAAACGAGAATATATAGATAACCCTAAATTTAATATTCAAGCAACAGATATGGTGGCGGGAGTTCACTGTATGCACCCAGAATATATTCAAGATCAACTAGAACGCAGTTTAATAAATTTGGGCATAGAAACTATTGATATTTATTACTTACATAACCCAGAAACTCAATTAGGAATTATTCCTGCTGATGAATTTTATCGCCGTCTAAAAGCAGTTTTTTCAGTGCTAGAAAAAGCTGCTGATGCTGGCAAAATAACTGCTTATGGAATAGCTACTTGGCAAGGTTTTCGAGTGCCACCAACAGATGCAAAACATATAGACTTAGCAAAAGCTAAATCTATTGCCCAAGAAGTAGCAGGTGGAACAGGCGATCGCTTCCAATTCATCCAACTACCAGTTAACCTAACAATGACAGAAGCAATTATTAGTCCTACTCAACTTGTAGATGGCAAAATTCTACCCGCCATTACTGCAGCAAACCAACTTGGCATCAACGCGATCGCTAGTGCTTCCATTGCTCAAGCTAAAAACCTCAAGCAACTTCCTCAAAAAATTATGACTGCCCTGGGGGAAAACCTGGAAACAGATGCAGTACGCGCTCTGCAATTTACCCGGAGTGTTCCTGGTTTATGCTCCGCTCTAGTAGGAATGAAATCTCCTAACCATGTGGCAGAAAATCTGACATTAACTAGCATTCCAACCTTAGATGCTGCCTACTTTACTCAGTTGATAAGTTGATTTCAGAAAATCCTACCAAGCGATCGCTCTATAGCTCTACGCGCAAGTTAGAAGTTAGAAGAATCCCTTGAATTTTAACATTTATAAATGTCCACGCTCTATTTCCGTAGTGCTATATAGTATTTTTTTAGATTCTAGATTTTACTAAAAATTTGGGTTGAAAATCTTGCTCTTCAGCAGGCGACTTTTGATATAATTAATGATTAAAATTCTTAGGTTTAATCTAAAATTTGGCTTTCCTAGGGGAGATGTTATATCATGTCCGGTAGCATCGGTATTGTAAAAGGGTAAGAATTGAGAATTGAGAATTGAGAAATTTGCTTTGTCAGGTTTTATTGAAGGGTATTAACACCGAAAAAACTTAAATTTCCTGTAGATATTCACCCTTTGGTTTACACGCTCCGATACCAGCCGACATGATATTATATGTAACATAGGACAGTCCAAGAAAAAGCTCAAGTTAGTCACGAAAATTAAATTATTGCCAAGGCAGTAATTTATCACTTTTTGCTTACAAGGTTTGGGGTAATTTATCAAGTTAATCCTGACTGAGAAGCATTGCCAAAGATGGCTAAAATCGTACTTTCCATTTGGAATTAATTTACCTAAATTTGGTCTTAATTGGAATGAAAATTCAAAAAAAATGGGAAATATTATGAACTTAACCGAAAACTTACAACAACTTCAAACCGAAATAGAAGCAAAACTACCAGAAGATGCAAAGGCAAAAATGCAAAAATTCGTAGTTGACTTAGCTGATTCTGGCATTGTTAACAACAGCTTAAAAGTAGGACAGAAAGTTCCTGAGTTTA
This sequence comes from Dapis purpurea BLCC-M126, assembly GCF_050015975.1. NCBI lineage: Bacteria > Bacillati > Cyanobacteriota > Cyanophyceae > Oscillatoriales > Microcoleaceae > Dapis > Dapis purpurea. The sequence continues at coordinate 77,824 of NZ_JBNHER010000327.1, forward strand.
GCTTGCAAAATGCAGTAGGTAAAACAGTAGACTTAAAATCATTACTTGCAGAAAATCCTGTAGTAATTTCCTTCTATCGTGGGGGATGGTGTCCTTACTGCAACATGGAATTAAGAGGTTTACAAAAATATCTACCACAAATTACAGAATTAGGAGCAAAATTAATCGCAATTTCTCCAGAAACTCCAGATAACTCTCTTTCTACTACAGAGAAAAATGAACTAACTTTTGAAGTATTAAGTGATGTGGGAAATCAGATTGCTAAACAATTTGGTTTAGTTTTTCAACTTCCCGAAGAATTACGACCAATTTATCAAAGTTTTGGTATTGACTTACCAGCTTATAATGGCGATGAAAGTTTTGAATTACCAATTCCTGGAACTTATGTAGTTGCTAAAGATGGTACAGTTACCCATGCTTTTGTTGACCCAGATTATACAAAACGCCTTGACCCAGAAGAGATTATTAATGTGTTAAAAAAATTCAAATAGCACCATATAAATTGCTTTAATTAAATATAGGGATTACAGTAGGGGCAAAGGACTGGTATCCCCTACTTTTTCAGATCAAATTGTTGAATAATTTAACCTTATTTAGCTTGAAGAAGGAATAATATCAAATCCGGTTGAATACTTATTATATGGTTGGGGGGATGGGGAGATGGGGAGATAGAGATTAACCCCTAACCACTCTCCGGTGGGGAATTTAGCGAGATATCTATTAAAGTAATTGAAAAAATTATCAAAACATATCCTATGACCAGATTCTATGTGCAATTAACCGGATTTGATATAATTCATTAATTGATAATTGATAATGGATAATTGATAATTACCTCTGGTTAAAACCCTTCGGGAATTGAAGATTGGGAAATATCATTTCTCTTCTCTTAGTCGATTGGATATGCCGTTTAGCGTTCCGCACAACGCGCGTTAACGCGGAGCGACATGAAAAGCGTTTCG
>NZ_JBNHER010000328.1:0-2772 GCF_050015975.1 Dapis purpurea BLCC-M126
GAGGCTTTAAACCACAATTATTTAATTAACAATTAATAATTAATAATTCGGTAAACAAATTTGTATTTCACAAGTTATATAGACAAATTTTCATTTTTATTACCTAGCATCCATACCCAGATAAAATTTATCAGCTTTCAAAATTAAATATCAGTTTGAGCAGAAGAAGAAACAAAATTAGGCAAAGACATCCACAACCTTTGAGCAGAATCATAACACTGCCAATTCTCATCTTGATCCAAATAACATACCAAAACCCTGTCACTATTAAAGTGAGAAAAATGATCTGCAAAACATAAAAAAGGATAAGTCTTACGACTTAATCGTTTAGCAACAGCTAGATTTGGACATTCAATCACAAAAACAGTTTCTCCATCTAAATAAGTAAGAGAAAAAATACACTTGCGTAGAATAGCCCTCAGCCAACTTTCTGTATGGTCAAAATATCTATCTATAAGTTGATTTGTCAAAGCTTTTTCTAAAGAACGATCCAAAGAATCGTGATTTTTTAGGTAATCCATATTCAAGTCTGAACCTCAAATTGCAATTGCTTTGTCTTATCTGTCAACATAATAAATATAAACCTTTAAATGCCAGAATCCAAACTGGCTTATTGTTACTAAATTATCAAATTTTAATCATGCCTACCTATACCGGAATTTCTAGTGAAGCTTTTCGTCATCCTCTAGATCGTCAAGCTGAAGATGCTTTACGCAGTGTGCCAGGATTTGACTTAGTTGCTAGTAAATTCGTAGAATTTGTTTATGAACGCCCACAATATGTTTATTTAATGGGAAATGGAATTCAAGTTGGACCTCGTCAATATGCCAGTATTTATCAGATATTTAGAGGATGTGTCAGAGACTTAGATATACTGCCTGAACCTACCTTATTCGTTTCTCAAAATCCTCAAGTAAATAGTTATTCCCTGGGAAAAGAGCAACCTGTAATTGTTTTAAATACTGGTCTTTTAGACTTATTAAATGAAGCAGAATTAAAAACCGTACTAGCTCACGAATTAGGACATATTAAGTGTGGCCATCCAATCTTAAATCAGATGGCAATTTGGGCAATGGGTGTTGCTTCAGCAATTGGAGAAGTAACATTTGGTTTAGGTAATTTGGTCAGCAGTGGATTAATTTATGCTTTCTACGAGTGGCGACGCAAAGCTGAATTATCAGCAGATCGGGCAGCTCTTTTAGTCATGGATGACCTAAATTTAGTCATGCAAACCATGATGAAGTTGGCTGGAATGAGTAGCAAGTATGCCAACGAGTGTAGTTTACAAGAATTTCTTCATCAGTCCGATAATTATCAAGACCTAGACCAAGATGGTCTGAATCAAGTGTATAAGTTTTTGCTTTACAATGGTGGTCAGGGTGTAATGTTGAGTCATCCTTTCCCAGTAGAGCGACTGCGCTATTTGCAAAATTGGGCAAATTCTGCGGAATATCGTCAAATTTATGCTGGTAACTATAAACGTGCTACTACGGAGGGTGCTGTAGAGGTGGAAGTAGACTCTTCAGAGAATGAAGCAGAAGCTTTGCGCCGTGAAATTCAGGAGCTAAAACAGGAAATTAATCGGATCAAATCAAAATAAGCTTTTCTAGACCTAGTTTTTTTGTTTTGTATAGATGTGGGAGCATTAGGAAAAGTACCTCAGCTTATATTACCCAACTCCTAGATTTTTTCCGGAAAGTAGCTTGCACTGAGATGTAGTTAAAAATATAACGACTGTAGAAATGTATTAATATATTCCTTCGTAAGTAAATAAAACTTACCTATTATTTTCTTTATTCAAACTATACAAAATGAGCGGGAATTTCTAACTATGTTACAAGATAAAAAAAGCAACGGCTACAACAAACCACTTCTATCTTGGGGTCTGAGCAAAGCAGGAGTTATTGCTCTGACAGTAGGAGCTACAGTAATGGGATTTACTAATCCTCCTAGAGATGAGTATGTTAATTATGCTTCTAATAAACTAGCAACTGAGATTAGAGAATCTGTTTGTAAAGAATCTAAAGTACCAGATTTTTTGAGTGATTTTACAGGTGATTTAGTTAAGAGTTGTGAAAAGCTAATTAAGAGTCAAAGAACTACGATTAAAGAATTAATGGATAATGCTACTCAGCGTCAAAATTTAATCTTATTCAGTTTTTATACTACTGAATTTCGTGGTAATAGATATCAGACTATTGGTGCAGTAGGGAATTTTCTTACATTTCCACCACAGAAAATTGATAAAAGCTAATTAAAATTAATGCTAATTCAGCAAATTTTGTAGGGATGTGTTATTGAACATCCCTACATTCTTTTTCGCAGATATATACCAAATGGCGAACTAACTATAAGCTATCCACGGGACGCTACTCCCAATTTTGTCAATACTCATGCCAGGCTGAATAAATTTGTCGGAAACTGGCAAAATGTCGATCGCAATACACGGGGAATCACTCAATTAGCTATTAGACAAAAGGGAAACTCTCTTGGCGTTCATAGCTGGGGTTCTTGTCATCCTAGGGATTGCGTGGTGAAACTACTGTAGCTTTCCAAGGGAACCCATTCATTAATTGATAATGGATAATTGATAATTACCTCTGGTTAAAACCGTTCGGGAATTGAATATAAGGAAATATTATTTCTTTTCTCTTGGTCGATTGGATATGGCGTTTCGCTGCGCGACATGAAAAGCGTTAGCGGCTCTGCAAGAGCGGGAAACCTCGCCATCCCATCCTTCGGAATGCTCCGCAAACGACCGCTCTCTTGGTC
>NZ_JBNHER010000329.1:0-4664 GCF_050015975.1 Dapis purpurea BLCC-M126
GCTTTAAACCACAATTATTTAATTAACAATTAATAATTAATAATTCGGTAACTTTTCAGCTAGGAAAAGTAAAGGAAACTTTAGAGAAATAAACTTTGAAACCTTTTGTTTGATTATTTTTACAATCCAAGCAATATACCTATTTTTTTAGGTTACATTGCCTATTGCTAAAAATACGAAAATTAACTTCTATCAATCCCAACTTCAAGACAAAATTTCCGGCAACCCTACCTTTTTTAATTCTACAAACTTACCCTGAAAATCTACAGCTCGATCCTCCCCAACTCGCCTTGCTTCTGCCAACTCCCGACGAATTTCTGCCCGCTCTATTTTGTCAGAAATTCCACCTAATATGTAGATAAACAATCTCATCGCTAAATCTCTACCAGCTACCGACATTCGCTTACGATTAAAATCATATAAAACCCCATACCAAATTGAGTCAGGAAATTCTATTCCACTCAAGCCACCATCCACATCATACTTATTTAATTTCAGGAAAACCTCCTCCAGAGAAAATCCTTTTTTATAGATTAAAATCCCTAGAGCTTCAGCAAAAGCAATTTGCCCAACAGGGCGAAATAAAACATGGCCTTCTCCTGGTTTTATCTCAAAACTAAATCTTCTTAGTTCCGGAGTTTCAGAAGCATTTTCTAATCTCGAATAACTAGGTAAATTAGCTAAATAATCCCAAAATTCCATAAACTCTTTCACCCCTTCTTCTAATTCTTCTTCTTCTGGTCGCATAGGAATTAAACCTCTATCTAAAGGTTTCCAATAGGGATAGCGAAGTTTTAAATATCTTTCAGAAATTTCCTGTAATGCTTGGAGAGTTGTTAAAACAGTAGACTTAGCTGCCACGGTTGCACTATCCCAATTTATCCTCGGATTTCTACCATCTTTCTCCTTAAAAATAGGATGATAAATTGCTATTTTTCTTGCCACAATAGCAAATCCATCATCCTCATTTAATAATGCTAATTGCCCTTTACTTAATTTAACTGCTGTCAAATTTACATGAGCAAAAACTGACCTAACTCTACGTCGCGCTTGTGCTCTTGTCTCTCCTTTGACTACTGCTGGAATAAATTCTATGCCTATTTGTTCGTATGCTAATTTTTGTAGTTCTGGTAATTTAATGTGATTAATTTCGCTTAAATCATTAATGGTAATTGCAACGCCTACTGGTTTCTTTTGTTTGTTATATCTTGGTAATCTACCAGTTTTTATTAATTCCATTAATCCTTGAATTCCCATCAGTCGATGTTGACCGTCTAAGGCGAATACTGCTACTTCTAAACGTAGGTCTAATAATCCTACTTTTCCCTCTAAATCTAGAGGTAAGAAATCAGTTGCAGATTTATTTGCTTCACCTTTTTTATTCCATTCTTCTGCTTTGGGGTTATCTACCCAACTAGGGCTAATAACTACTAATACTGCGGGAAATTTATGTGCTTTTCTTGTTGCTAAATATAGAGTTAATGGAGCTTGACGAGACCAGTCTAAAGGTCGTTGTTGAATTTCATCTATTGTTTCTGCATTCCGAATTATGTTGTCAGTTTCCATGTCAAATTTTTGCCGAAATAATGGTAGTTGGGAGGCAAAACGTACACGACTATCTAACCATTCTAGAGTGACGGAACCTATGTAAGATTCTGTATTTCCCATCATAGTTTTTTGTACTAATAATCTGTCGTCTTTGCCTATATGTTTGTCTAAAAGGATGGCGATCGCTTCTCTTTCTCGATTATCGTTTTCTAAAATTTCTTTTGCTATTTCTGACGTGGGTTTATTGGTCTTTTTCATTGCTGATTTTGGGAAATATTTTTAAAGATTTTTGAAAATTACTACATATATAAATTTTTGTCAACAAACGTTTTTAAAAACTTTTGAGTTAGTATAATTATTAATTGTAGAGTGATTGTTTATATATCATATACTATTTATTATGTCAATACTAACTGATGGAACATTAGTGATGAATATTGATGTCTTTTTTTACTCTCAAAATAATAAACATTCAGTTATTAGCAGTAAGTTTTTAGAGAGCATAGTGTTTGAAGTCAAAAGTTAAAAGTAAGATTTTATAGACTCAAAACTTTGACGCGCTCAGTAATTTCAGGAAATTATTTCACATTTAAAATTTGAAACTATTTATTTGTGATATCTTTAAAGTGAATTAGTATCAATAAGTTTGAATATCACCTATTTAAGATGACAATTGTTATAGTAGACAGTTGATTTATTCGTGTAAAAAATAGGGATGAAAAACTTATTTATTTTGTAGAAGTCAAAGATTACCGAATAATTATTAATTATTAATTATTAATTAAATAATTCAGGTTTAAAGCCTCCTCTTTCAAGAGGAAAAAAGCGGTCGTTTGCGGAGCATTCCGAAGGATGGGATAAAGAAATTATCGTAATTAATGAAAGATTCTAAAAAGACGATCATGAGGAAGAAAGTTCAATTAATTTATTAAAACAACAACAAAAACAACCTAAATCATATATGAGAAAATCTGTAGCTAGATATAGAATCTAGTTATACATAGCTGTAACTATAAATGTGCTTTTTGTGGAATGAAAGTCACTATGTCAATCAAGCAAAATATTGTAGATGGAGCGCATATAAAACCATTTGCCAAATTTTCTGACAATAGAATAGATAACGGTATATCACTTTGTAAAAATCATCATTGGGCATTTGATAAAGGTTTATTTACCATCTATGATAATTATAAAATTATCGTTTCCAATAACTTTCAAGAAGAATCACCAAATTCTAAACCTATGAAATAATTTAATAATAATCAGCTTTGGTTGCCCAATGAAAAAGAATCTTTCCCTAGAATAAAAGCTTTAAAATGGCATCGCCAAAATGTATTTATCTCATAAAAATTCAGAATAAATTAAAAAAAATTTTAGGAGTATTGAAAAATGGCAGGGATACAAAAATCTCTTTTTCCAGAACGCACAACTGCTGAACTAATTAAAGAGATAGAAAAGCTAACTCAAGAAATTCAAGAACTATATTGCTTTGATGAAATTCCTTGGGTTGTAGGATATTCTGGAGGAAAAGATAGTACCGCAGTTTTGCAACTTGTCTGGAATGCGATCGCTAATTTACCAGTAGAAAAAAGAAGCAAAAAAATTTATGTAATTACTACAGATACACGAGTAGAAAATCCTTATGTTTCTGCTTGGGTTAAGCAATCTCTAAAAAATATTGAAATAACTGCTGAAAAGCAGAAAATGCCAATAGAACCTCATCTTCTACAACCAAATATTCAAGACACATATTGGGTAGGCTTAATTGGCAAAGGTTATCCTGCACCTCGCCTTAAATTTCGATGGTGTACAGGACGTTTAAAAATTGAACCATCTAATCTTTTTATTCGGAATGTTGTTAGAAATAATGGAGAAACAATACTTGTTTTAGGAACTCGTAAAACAGAAAGTATTCATCGTGCAACAATAATGAATAAACGAGAAATTGGTAGAGTAAGAAACCATTTGATTCCTAATCCTAGTCTGATTAATTCTTTACTTTATACTCCTATTGAAGACTGGCGAACTGATGAAGTTTGGCTATATTTAATGCAATGGGAGAATCCTTGGGGAAATAGTAATAAAGATTTACTAACAATGTATCGAGGTGCAACAGAAGATAATGAATGTCCGTTAGTAGTTGATACTTCTACTCCTAGTTGTGGAAGTTCTCGGTTTGGATGTTGGGTTTGCACCTTAGTAGATAGTGATAAATCTATGTCAGCAATGGTTCAAAATGATGAAGAAAAAGAATGGTTACAACCCTTAGTAGACTTGCGTAAAGAACTAGATATTTCTGACAGAGATAAAAGAGATTTTCGGCGAATTTGGGGTACAGTTCAACTATTTGAACGGAAAATAGATGGTGAAGTTTCTGTAGAACCAATACCAGGTCCCTACAAAAAAGAATGGCGAGATACTTTACTAAGGAAACTGCTAGAAGCTCAAACACAAATTCGTGAAACTGCACCAGAAAATATGCGAGATCTTACCCTCATTTCTCTGGAAGAACTAAGCGAAATTAGACGTATCTGGTTAGAAGAAAAACATGAGTTTGATGATAGTTTACCCCGCATATATCAAGAAGTCACAGGAGAAGAATTTCAAGACTGTCGTCCTGGTACAGGAACGAGCCTTTTAGGTAGTGATGAATGGTCAGTATTAGAAGAAATATGTAATGAGGATGAAATGCACCTTGAACTTATGGCAAAACTATTAGATACAGAACGGCAATATTATATTAAGTCTCACCGATATAAGATTTACGAAAGTCTCGAACAATGTTTTGAAACAAGTTCTCGTTCCAAGGAAGAAGCTATTCAAAACGCTCATAATAAAAGAGATCTCAAAGAAGCTGTTGAGCAAGGAAAAGTTTCAGATAAAATTAAACAATTAAGTTGGGCAAATATGAAGTTTTCTCGTCAAAGTTCGGCAGATATCGAGGAAGAGTAATACCATTTATCAAAAACTTTTCTACATTTTATTGAGTAGAGGGGTATGGAGTTTGAGAAGTTTGGGGAGGGTAGGAAAATCGAATGTTGCTTACCTCCTGTCGAGAAAATTAAAAAATGACTAGGAACTTAATGAAATTTTCTCTGGCAAATTTATCTCTGGTC
>NZ_JBNHER010000329.1:4764-35657 GCF_050015975.1 Dapis purpurea BLCC-M126
AACCTCTATTTTTCCGAGTCTAGGTCAAAGACAAAAATTTTATGTTGATCAACAATAAAATTATCTTTGTCAAACTTACCCCCTACTGGAAAAATTCAACAATGACTAGGAACTTAATGAAATTTTCTCTGGCAAATTTATCTCTGGTCAACCTCTATTTTTCCGAGTCTAGGTCAAAGACAAAAATTTTATGTTGATCAACAACAGAATTCTCTTTTTGAGACCTACCTCCTACTAGGAAAAAGGTAAATCCTAAGAATAAAAAAATCAAGTTAATTATCCCACTAACTTTCCCCCTACTCCCTCAAAAAAACTGAAATGATATTCCTAGAACTCGTCTTACAAAATTTCGGACCGTACTTCGGTAAACAAACAATAAACTTTCGTCCTACCCTTACCGAGCAACCCCGCCCCATAATCTTATTTGGAGGTATGAATGGAGGGGGAAAAACTACTCTTTTAGATGCCATTCGGCTTGCACTTTACGGTCATCGTGCACAATGTTCAACTAGGGGAAATTTAACTTATGCTGACTTTCTTTCTCAATGCGTAAACCGCAATACTCCTCCTACAGAAAAAACTCGTATTGAATTAGCTTTTGAACATATTCAAGATGACCAAGTTGTAGAATATCGTATCGTTCGTACCTGGGAAAAAAATCCTAAAGACGGCAAAGATTGTCTGGGAATTCTTGATGGTGAATGGCCTGATTCTTACTTGGCAAATACCTGGGATGAATATATAGAAAATCTTTTACCTTTGGGAATTTCTAATCTATTTCTTTTTGATGGAGAACAGGTAAAAGAATTAGCTGAACTAGAAACACCACCACCTTTAGTCATAGATGCAATTCAGTCATTATTAGGATTAGAATTAGCCGAACGTCTCGCAGGAGATTTAGATATTTTGGTGACTCGGAAAAAGAAACAACTTGCCAAGACTAAAGAAATAGCAAATTTAGAGGAGATTGAACAAAAACTCTATCAGCAAAAAACAGATTTAGAAGTTGCTACAGAAAAATTGGTAGATTTGGAAAAGCAATTAAAAAAAGCTACAGAAAAGCAACAAAAAGCCATGAGAAAATTTGTCTCGGAAGGGGGAAAAATTGCTGGGGAAAGGAGTCAGTTAGAACAAGAGTTTAAAGATGTAGAATTAGAAATGGATAATGCTCGTCAGGAAATGGTTGAACTTGCTGGGGATGCTTTACCTCTAGCTTTAATTTCTCCACTTTTGGAACAAGCAAGTTCTCAGGGCGATCTAGAAATTTTACGCGACGAAGCAGAAATTGCTTTGGATGCTTTTCAGGAAAGAGATAAACGTTTACTTGATTATCTGAATAATTTATCTATTTCTACTGAGAAAGTTAGCAAAATTGAAGAGTTTCTCAATCAAGAAAATCTCACCCTAAAAGACGAAATTAATGAAGCTAATGAACCTTGGTTGTTTCCTGACGAACAAGCTTTAACTTTACTAGAAAATTTGTTGCGTTATGAGATTGAAAATTCTCTGAACAATGCTCAGGAAAGTTTAACTCGTCTGAAAGATTCTGAAGTAGAAATAGATGTTCTCGAAAAGCAATTAGCAACTGCAGCATCCCCCGAAGCTTATGAAATTTTGGCAACTGCTTTGCAAAAGGCACAAACTGAGTTAGCCAGGGTACAAGTTGCTTGTGAAAATAGTCAACGTGAGCGTAAAAAGTTGGATGATGCTATTACTCAAACTAAGAAGGAATTATTTAGTTATACTGACAAAACTATCGAACATCACAATATTCAACATATTATTGAATCCTCTGCAAAAGTTAAACAGACTTTACAGCTATTTAAGGATAAGTTAACCCTAAAAAAGCTGAATAAATTAGAGATAGAAGTTACTGAATGTTTCCGTTATCTTTTACATAAGCCAGACTTAGTTCATCGCGTGGCTATTGATACTCATAATTTTGCTCTTTCTCTCTATGATGATCGAGGTCAACTTGTTCCTAAGCATCGAATATCTGCTGGAGAAAAACAGCTTTTGGCAATTTCCTTTTTATGGAGTTTAGCACGAGTTTCTGGTAGACATTTACCTGTTGCTATTGATACACCTCTAGGTAGGTTAGATTCTTCTCATCGTCGAAATTTAGTTGAACGTTATTTCCCTTCTGCTAGTCATCAAGTTATTCTGTTATCTACTGATACTGAGGTTGGTAAATCAGAAGTAGAAAATCTCCGTAATCTAGAAGCGATCGCTCACGAATATTTTCTCGAATATGATTCTCAAAGGAATCAGACAAATATAAAAAAAGGGTATTTCTGGTAAGCCACTTTTTTCCCTCTACTTTTTCAGCAGACCCTAACTTATACCTGAATCAAATCACCATAATTTTTCTCTGTTCAAGTCTAATACCAGAGTCTTATTGCAGGTATAATGCAAAATTAATAGCAATTTGCTTCGGTTAATAAACCAAATAACAATAGCGAAAATTTTCTTAACTGTAGTGATAAAGTTAAACTTATTTATAAGCTTGCCTGGCTGTCACAGGTTTAAATTTAGTATCCACAAACTGCACCGGATAATAGGTCTCAATCCATAAATGAGCCCCACAAGATAAGGGTTCATGAGGTTTATAAACTATACGACAAGGACCATGTATTTCCATCTGATAACCCAAATCGTTACGATTGGTTTGCTTTAAGCAGACTACTGGCATCAATTGCTCTGGAGTCATTTGAGGATCGTATTTAATTCTTTTACTATTTGCTTTAATTTTCTGTTGATTTACATGAATCCTTGTGGGCGTCTGTCGCCTTCTTTTACACCAGAGACCTTCAGGGCCTCTAGTACCTGGTATAACAACAGGTATTTTACCGTACAGAGGAATCTGCCAAAATCCTTTGTGTTTGTAAGCCCCTTTTATTCTATTCTGGGAAAGTAGAACTCTGACTCGTTGACAACAAATACCCAATAAAAAAGCAGCTTCTCTTGTTCCGATAATAGTCTTTTTTACTCTAGCACTATAGTTTTTATTCATCAATAATAAATAAGTTAAGGTTATCTTATAAAGAAATTATCTTAGATAGATAATACCAAACAAAGTTAATCAATTTTATAGGTATAACACCATAAGAATAAATATCTCTCATCTTTAAGTTGTCAATCTGACAAATCCCATATCTAAGTTCTGACTTTAGTTATATTTCATAACAAACTTTCCCTATTCATTTTGTCATTGGTAGTTGAAAAGTTTATATTTCGTATCTTACCTAAGTGGTGAAAATATAAAAACTTTCCAACTTTCTATTATTTTTCAGTAACTGAGAAATAACTAATCACAAATTGGATAAAAATCTCCTACTCAAGCTTACTACTAACGGGACTGAAACAAAATAAACTCAAAAAACAGGGTCAAATATAGATGGGCAAAGGCTTTTACGTTAAAAAGGTATAAATCCTCAATTACCAACAGTTCTAGCCATTTTTAGGGCATCGACGTAATTCCCTTGTCTAGAGAGACTTTGAGGCATTTTTCCGACCATAAAATGTTTAAGTACTACTAACATAAGCATTCAGCTAGCTCGCGGTCAGTTTTTAGCTGTTTCATAAATAATGAATATACACTTATAGTGGTCAAGGCCAGTTTTTTCCAATACTTTTAATTCTCGTTAAATCTATCAATACTAATTCCTGCTTATAAAGCAATGAATTAATAGCTGATAGCTGACAGCTGAATGCTTACCCACTAACTAATAACTAAATAGAGCAACTTAAACCACCTGACTTTTGAGTAAAACGAGTATTTTCTCGGTAATCAACAGGACAATCTATCACAGCAGGAACATCTTGAGCAAGAGCCTCTTTCAAAGTAGGAATTAAATCAATAGCAGACTCAACTCGATAACCTTTCAAACCAAAACTTTCAGCAAACTTAACAAAATCAGGATTGCCAAATTTAATAAAAGAAGACTTGCCAAAATGGTTTTCCTGTTTCCACTCAATCAATCCATAACCACCATCATTAAAAATCAAAGTTACAAAAGCAGTACCTACTCGTAAAGCAGTTTCCAGCTCTTGACAATTCATCATAAACCCACCATCCCCTGTAGCTGCGACAATCTTGCGGTCAGGATAAACTAATTTCGCAGCGATCGCTCCAGGAATAGCAATACCCATTGCAGCAAATCCGTTAGAAATCAAACAAGTATTAGGACTATCGCAATGATAATGTCTAGCAATCCACATTTTATGGGCACCAACATCAGAGATGACAATATCCTCTGGCCCCATTACTTGACGTAAATCATAAATTAGTTTTTGAGGTTTAATTGGAAACTCATTATCCTTACCATATCCCTCATATTCAGAACGCATATTTTTTCTAATTTCTGATACAGTCGGACTTAATTTATTGATGCGCTCCGAGCGTCGCAAAATTTCATTCAAAGAATCAGAAATATCTCCAACTATTTCAGCTATGGGAATATAACTACTATCAATTTCTGCATATTTTGCCCCAACATGAATAATTGGAATTTCGCCTTGAGGATTCCATTTTTTCGGAGAATATTCAATTAGATCGTAACCAACTGCAATAACCAAATCTGTTTGGTCGAAAGCACAACTAATATAATCTCGTTGTTGCAATCCTGTCGTCCATAAAGATAGAGGATGAGTATAAGGAATCACCCCTTTACCCATAAAAGTATTAGCAACAGGAATATTTAATTGTGTAGCAAATTCCGTTACAGCTTCGCTTGCATTCCCTCTAATCGCTCCATTTCCAACCAAAATAACAGGATTTTTCGCCTTAGAAATTGCCACTGCTGCTTCTGTCATACTCTGATAAGCAGAATAAGATTTTTCCCGCTTATCTTGATTCAAAGGTGTACCTTCTACAGACATTGCAGCAATATTTTCTGGTAGATCGATATGAACAGCACCAGGCTTTTCTTGTTGAGCTACTTTAAATGCTTTGCGGACAATTTCTGGTGTGTTACTAGGGCGAACAATTTGAGCATTCCATTTAGTTACTGGGGAAAACATAGCCACCAAATCTAAATATTGGTGAGATTCGATATGCATTCTATCAGTACCAACTTGACCTGTAATTGCTACTAAAGGTGCTCCATCTAGATTTGCATCGGCAACTCCTGTCATTAAATTAGTAGCACCAGGTCCTAATGTTGATAAACAAACTCCTGCTTTTCCTGTGAGACGACCATAGACATCTGCCATAAAAGCAGCACCTTGTTCGTGTCGGGTAGTAATAAATTGAATTGAGGAATTTTTCAGAGCTTCTAGAATATTTAGATTTTCTTCTCCAGGCAATCCAAATACATATTTTACACCTTCATTTTCGAGGCATTTCACCAATAATTCTGCAGTGTTCACTTTGATTTTTCTCCTTTTATAAAAACTGGTAAAAAACTAAGTCAAAATCAACATTTAAAAATGGGGAATAGTTACGGTAAAATTCAAAAGCTTTTTCAACTATTTATTGTTGTTATGATATCAATATTTTAGGTATTGAAAAAACTGTTATAACACTAAAAAGAGGAATTTAGTTATTAAGTCCAGCGTCTTCAGTTTCTAAAATTGGTTGGGGATTGAATCTCCATTTATGCAATTGAAATATTAATACGATTTTCAAAAAAGAATGTTACAAAACTATAGTTATAGGCAAGCCAAATATTTATTGTGCCTGGTATAATACCAATTTTATGTGAGGCTGCACAGAATTATTTTCATAATTCATTTATTGGTCTTTAATTTATGGTCAGTTATGATGGAAAAATTCTTCTATGCAGTTTTATTTTAATTTGGTGTAACCTAAAACCTGTAACTTTCTTCAATAATAAATAATTAAGGTATATTCAACTGTTCCTCTATCTGATTCCTTCTTCAACTCTTTAACTAAATAAAGCTAACTCCAGAAGTCAAATCCAACCCTTGATTTAGAGATAAAAAGTTTGATAAATATTTTTTTTGCTATTTACCAATCTTTTCTAGGTCATAGATTAAATCTCATAATGTTTGTTCTAAGGTAAGCATTCAGATATAATTCATAAGCTATCAGTTACTAGAATAAGGATAAGTGAAGGAGCAAAGAATTAAAACTATAGGAAAATGCAGATAAAGGAGATTAGGTAAACTGAGATATCTACTAGAATACCTGTACAATTGTCTATACTGAATTGGCCAATAACTGACTTGATTTTTATTGCTGACTGCTGTTAACGTAGTTACGATCTAGGAGGCTAGCTAATAGCTAAATGCTGATGTTATAAGTTGTTAGTTGATTTACTAAAATTTGTATCATCCCCGCTCTTCCTTTTCCCCAAAACAGAAAAACTTTCAAGGTAGATAAAAGTTAAGACTGTTTGATTTTTTTGTGTTTTTCTCAGAGGAGAGAGTAGGAAGAGTTTTTATTAATTAATAAAAAACAAGCTTATGCTTAACTATCAAGAGTTTTTAAGCTGACAATTTTTAATTTTAGGGTTACATATCAGACAGTCTTAGGTAAATAAAAGGAGATTTATAGATACAGAAAGTTTTCTTAGCAAATATTCTCTCAAACTCAACATCTCATACCAAGTTTTGGGTATTAGTACTATCATAATCAGACTTAAAAAATTACCCTGATTAATAAATAAAGAATCTAAGTACAGCAATATTTTAGGTAATTGGTATAAATACTAGAGTGCCTAGATTTATTTTGTAGGTAACTTAACTGCCAAGAAGCTTATAAACTAAGTGTTGTCGGAAGTCTTTTTACCTATAATTTTAGCTTTAGCCTAGACGCTCTACTCCCAATACCTATTAATTATTTAACCCAAACAGTCTTAATATTGACAAATTCCAAAATTCCTTCCCTGCTAAGTTCCCGACCATAACCCGAACGTTTAATCCCACCAAAAGGTAGACGTGGGTCAGACTTAACTAAACCATTGATAAAAACAGCACCAGCTTCCAATTCTGATATTAACCTATCTGTCTCTACTGTATCTGTGGTCCATGCACTTGCACCTAACCCAAAGGGTGTATTGTTTGCCAATTCTATAGCTTCATTAATATTAGTAACTCGAAATACTAAAGCTACCGGACCAAAAAATTCTTCCTGATAAGCAGGGGAATCTATTGGTATCTCAGCCAAAATTGTTGGTGGATAAAAATTTCCAGGAAGGTCAGATAAAAGATGACCACCAGTAATAACTTTTGCTCCTTTCTCTACAGAAGCTTTTACTTGAGCATTTAACTCTTGCAGAATAGATTGAGTTGCCAACGGACCAATATTAGTATCTGGCAACATAGGGTCTCCTACTTTTAAAGCCTCAAATTTTTCTACAAGACGTTGTTGAAATTCATCAGCGATCGCCTCTGCCAAGATAAAACGTTTAGCAGCAATACAAGATTGACCGCTATTTAGCATCCTAGCTGTAACTGCTGTAGATACAGCTTCTTCTAGATTAGCACTTTCTAATACTATAAACGGATCACTACCTCCCAATTCCAAAACAGTTTTTTTAATAGCTCTACCTGCTATTGCTGCTAAACTTGCACCCGCAGGTTCACTGCCAGTTAAAGTTCCTGCTTTTATTCGGTCATCTGCCATAATACCCGCTACTTTATCTGACCCTATCAATAGAGTTTGAAAAGCACCCTCTGGGAAACCTGCTTCTTTAAAAATTTCTTCAATAGCTAAGGCACATTGAGGAACATTAGAGGCGTGTTTCAATAATCCCACATTTCCTGCCATTAAAGCTGGTGCTGCAAATCGAAAAACCTGCCAAAAGGGAAAATTCCAGGGCATCACAGCTAGCACTGGGCCAATTGGTTGATAACGAACAAATGATTTACTAGCATCAGTTTGTGCAGGGACATCAGCTAGAAACTCGGCTGCCTTTTCTGCGTAGTAGCGACAGACTAAAGCACATTTTTTAGCTTCAGCGATCGCCCCACTTAGAGTTTTACCCATTTCCAGAGTCATTATTTTGCCAAATTTATCAGAATTTTTCTCTAATATGTCTGCTGCTGCTAATAGCCATTCCCCCCGTTGATTCATGGGAATTTGACGATATTGGTGGAAGGTTATTTTTGCTAATTCTAGTTTTGTTTCAATCTCTGCATCTGTGATTGGTTCAAAAGTTTTTAGTGTTTCTCCTGTTGCTGGATTAATTGTAGCTATCCCCATATTTTTTTCTCCTCAAAAATACAAAATCCTCCTCTCATAAGTCAAAATTCAATACTTATGAAGATCAATAAATTTTCACTGATAAAGTTGCTATGCAAAAAACATAACAACTTTAATTTTTTAGCACTGACTCTTTGGGTAATTTAACTTATTGTGTTTTCTCAGTCTGGATGTTAATTTAATTTTGTTTTGCAAATTTTTGTTGACTGAATTTAACTTTCTACTCCATCTTAGTTCCTAAGACTAGTCAAATCAGTTAATTCTTAACTATCTTTTACAATTTTTTAATTATCAACAAAAATACCTATAGGGCTACGGGCAAGTTAAAAGTCATGTATTCAAAAGTCAAAAATAATCTCTGACTTAATTTGAGCATTTATAAATGCCCTAACTATAATGCGTAGTGCTATAATATACGACAATCCTGATAAATATAAAGATTAACCCCTTGTGTAAAGTGCGGAATAGGGATAATAATTCTAAAATGGTCAGCATAATCATATACTATTTATCCTAACCAACTATTATGAGATACTAAAACACTATTTTATATTTACCGAGCATATGAATTTTTTCCAACTTCAAACTAGGATATTCGCGGAAGTTTGAGAATAACATCTTCATCTTCACTCAACAAACTGTAAAGTATTATTATTTCTATAAAGTTGTACGCCACGTTAGATTTTTTTATAGATCAATAGGGTTCAGTCAAATATTTTTTGGGGAAAGCTGTATTTATAGCGGTTTTCACAAAGGTAAACTACAGATAAGAAATAAGTATCTTTAAAGTTTGATAATTCGCAGACTTCATAGCTGTATTCTATGTTAATGAAAACTGCTACAAAAAGCTCATCTTTAAGTTGCCTACCACAGAACTTTTAGTTCTATCTGCAAGGTATTACTGTATAGGATAGTAATGTTGAATGGCAATTGAAATTATGATTATATTATTTCCAAAAAAATTACAATTTATATTCCAAATACTCTCTAAAATTTCTGCTTTATAAATCCAGCATAGCTGCCTTGCTCTTGTCATAGAGCTTCCCTTCCTATTTAAACTTAAACTATCTAACTAGATTTAGTATCACAACTACCGAAATTTTTTGCTATAGCACTACGCGTCACGATCAGGAGACTTAATAAATTCTCAAACGAGCTTTGGTGCATTATTTTTGACTTTTGATTTGCGCGTAGCGCTACTACCCTACCTCATTTCCTCATACTGAGGCTCAATATACTCATAGTCATAATATCGCTGATAATAAGAATCAGCTTTATCGCCATTACCCACTATTCCTAACATCGCTATACCAGCCATACTCAAATCATCCAGAGCTAAACTTAAAGCTTCTCGCTCAGTTTTACCCAATCCCACCACTAACAATAATCCATTAGTACAAGCTGCCAATAAGTTAGCATCAGCTCTTCCCAATAACGGAGCAGTGTCACAAATTACTAAGTCAAAGGTGCTAGCTGAATCTTGAATCAATTGGTGCATCTGCCTTGAGGACAAAATTTTTGTTGGGTCTGGTGGAATAGGTCCAGAAGTTAAGACAAATAGATTTTCATCTACAGGCGATTGCTGAATGACAGTTTCTATTGGTGTATCATCAATAATTACACTACTTAAACCCTGCTGATTTGACAATCCCATCATATTATGAATTTTTGGACAACGTAAATCGGCATCGATTAATAGTACCCGTTGACCCATAGCAGCAGCAGCGCGAGCTAAATGACCTGCTACTGTAGACTTACCATCCCCTGGTAAAGCTGAACTAATCACAAAAGAATTAATCGGATTTTCGATATTTAATAGACGAATATTAGCATTTAAAGTGCGGAAAGCTTCTTGAAAAGCTGAGGGATATAAAACCAAAGATGAACTTTTCTTTTCTTTCAATTCGTCATTCATCCACATTCTTTGTTCATGTACAGGAATTACTCCCAACAAAGGTAAACCAATAGATTTTTTAACTTCTTTTGGTGTCTCAAAAACATCTTGCTTAAATTTCTCTCCCAATTGAGCCAATAATATTCCAAATACTAATCCTGTAACCCCTCCCAGAGCAAGATTTAATAACATATTTGGAGACAACATTACTAACTCACCGTTTTGACTTTTTAGTAATTCTGGTGGTGCAATTAATTCCCAAGGTAATTTTGTTTGAGCTACTTTTACTTGTAATATTTGTTGTTTTTCTAACAAGTCTTTAATCGTTTTACTTGATATTTCTAAATCTTCCTGAATTTCGGTGTAACGCCTTACTACTTCTGGCATTTTTTTCCCATATTCATTTAATTTAGCTTCAGCTTCATCCAATACTTTACCTCTAACTTCCATCACCTCTATTTGATTTGCAGCCAATATCATTTTGTGAATTAATTCTAGCCGAACAGAATCTTGAAAAGCTAAAGCCTTTTTACTTACTTCTTCTATATCTCTACCAATAACTTTTTCTGCCTCTTGATTTAATAAAGGTAATAATTTTTCTCGCTGCTTATATAAAGCTTGCATTTGAGGTGCTTTTTCTTTAAAACGAGCTGACTCTAGAGCAATCGTTGTTTCTACTTTTTGTAATTCATTTAATAATGATTGATATCTTGGAGATTGACTTAAAGCCGAAGCTATCAAAGCTTCTTCTGGATTAATACCCAACTGACTTTGTAACATAGTATGGAGTGATCGCTGTTGGTCAAGCAATATTTTATTTTCTAGTTTTTGAGATTGAATTTCATTTCTTTCTACCGCTATTTCTTTACTTTTAACTTCTGGATTAATAAATAGATACTCTTGTTGTAGCTGTTGTAATTCCTGTCGCATGTCTTTGATTTTTTGCTGATATTTAGGAATTTGTTTTTGAACAAATTTTAATCCTTCACCAGTATTAGTTTTACGGTCATCACGACCATATTTAGTATAAGCTACTGCTAGCTTATCTAAGACAAACTTAATTTTATTTTGGTCTGAGTCTTGATACCTAACTTCTAGAATCTTTGTGTCTTCTAATCTTTGAATTTTAAGTCTTTCTTTACTAAGAAACTGATTTTTTTGTCTATCAAATAAGAAATTATAATTAACTTCTGGGTATTCTTTTTGAATTTCGGCAATTATTGGTTGCATAATTTGCGGACTTTTTAGCACTTGAATTTGCGACTTATAATCTAATATATAATTGTTATCTTCTTGATTTTGATTAGCAACTGAAGCAATTATTTCCTCATCCATACCATCAATAATTCTTGCTGCCTGTTTTTCCCAATCTTCTCCGGAATTTGTACCTAATATTTTTTCATTTGTATCTAATTGATTATTAGCTGAATTCTTAACTATAACTCGTTCAACTAATATTTGAAATTTTCCCTGATATATAGGAATCTGATTTAAACTCCAGAAATATGCTCCAGTTGTCGTAGCAGTTGTCACACTAAAAATCAAGAAAAAACGATGACATATCAATTTCCAAATCTTATTTTCTTTTTGAGATGGTTTTGCTTCAAATTTGTCAAACTCAGCCTCATATATATATTGATTATGAGAAAAATTTCTCTTGGATTCTAGTAGTTTACCGGAATTATTATATAAAGATAACTGAGAAGTTTTTTCTGGTTCCATATCCATAGTCAAAAATTAAAGTTGCAAAGGTAAAAATCAAAAATAAACTTTTTTTTCTTAGATAATACAAGATAATTTAAAAATATATTAACCAAATATACAACTCCTATATAATAGCATTGTCTCAAAATTAATACTATGCTAGTAGTAAAAATAACTATCAAAATCACAAAATTTATTAAATACTAATATCACGTTAACAATATAGTATTTAGAAAGATAAAATTGAAGTATAGCAAAGCTTTTTAGAGTTCAATAAAATACCTATTTTATAGCGTTACATATTAATATTAGGACATTCTTCTGTTTCCTATCTTATGTTTCCTGTTTTTTTTCAACTAAAATTTATCGCTCTAATCAATTAACGTAGTATTATATCTAATCATAAATCTATCAATAAATAAATAGAAATGCTACTAGGAAAAATCTAAGTTATTTTTTACTCCTAACTCCTAATCCCTAAAAATCAGTTCTAAGTCTTATTTTTTTTTGAGATAGAGTTTGATCTTTAAATTTTTGAAACCCAGCCTTATATATATTGATTCTGGGATAACATTCTCTTGGAGTCTACCAGTTTACTTCCATTATTATATAAGGAATAGTGAGAATTTTTTTCTCGTTTCATATTCATAGTTAAAGTCAAAAATAAAGTTATTGCTATGATTCAGGTAAAATAGTTTTATATAGCCATCCTATTTCATTTGTAATATTTTGGTGGTCATTATAAGTCATAATTTCAAAGGTTTTCAGTTTATTTTAACTGTTATAAAAAGTTTTACAAGCAATGTAGGATTATTATAATATCCTGATCAGAATTGCTAGGTCTATATAATAACAATTCAATCAAATAATCTTGTCAAGAATACCTGTTTCAAAAAATATTACTACGTTAATTTTGGAAGTAATACAAGTAGGGGATACCTGCGTTTGGCAATAGGGCAAAATTTAAAATGGAAGGTAAATTTTTCCCTATTCGTTATTCCCTATATTTTTACTTTTAGTCTTATTAAGAAGACCTATTTGAAAAAATATTATTACATTAATTTTTTAGTAGGTAGAGGATCGATAGATTTCGGAATAAACATAAGTAGGGGGTACTTTGGTCAGGGCAAACGCATCTTATTATGAAGTTCTCACAGGGCAAGGATATTAGATTTATAAATATTTATACTCATTATCCCTCTAACTCTAAAGCTTAACGGCAGAAGTTTCCATAATTTATATGCGTTTGCCCTGGGTACTTTGGTCAGACAATAGAGGTAAATTCAAGAGGGATGGCACCTTTTTCCCTATTCCTTATCTTTTTGTAGACAAAAGTCATAGATAATAAATGGATAAAGAAATAGCAATTATAGGATACTACTTCTTCTAAATCCTGATTTATACCAATTTGTAGTAAGTATTGATCAAATTGGGATAACTAACCTCTTAAAAATTAATCTAACTAATAGTAGTAACGTGTCTGGCTTTAGAATGTGGGTAAGTTTCATAAATTGATATCTCTACCCCCAATTCCTCTACTGCAAGAAGAAGGGGAAAAATTTGTTAATCTGGTATTTTCAGACTTTACTCTGATAATTCCTACTTCCCCTTCCCTTGTAGGACTATGCTTTACCCAAATAAGATCGAATTCCTGACAGGATAGGGGAGAGGGGGAAGAGGGGGAAGAGAAGAGAAACCTGCCATTTCTCATATCTAGGACAGAGGTGACTAAAAGTGAATAAGGCAATTTTACCATTTGCCAACTCTGGCTAGCTGCTATAACCACCTTATCCATACTCCCCACACTCCCCACCTTACAATGCTCATAAGACTTATGGGTAAGGATAGCCTACAAGGGAAGGGAGTCGGAGGGTTAAGTTTTACTCACATTTATTTTCAAGCTAGACTAGCTAGTATAGCCAAGGAACAAGGAAAAACTTAACTGGGAAAAGAAAATATACTTTAGTAGTAAATCAAAAAATAATTTTACCTACCTACATATTTTTATGAATAACCTTACAGCACTTTTGAGGATTGTGATGTACAGTTGAATAATAATTTATCTTGCTTATACCCTAACATCCTAAAACTCTTTTACCTGATCAACTCCAAAACTGCTGTAATTCCTAGTAAATAGCACTCAAGCAAAATAACTTATTCTTTTATTTCCCTTCTATAAATCTTGAGAAATAATTCTAGCAATTTTTCCAACTACTAAATTAATCAAAAATATCAAAAAATATCCCTAAAATTCTATTAATTGGACTGAAAGGAGCTAAAACACCTCCTACACTATCGCTTAAGGTTGCTCTACCAGAACGACCAACTACAATTACATCATTATTTAGTAAATTTGGATTAGTTTCTTCATTAACTTTTGCAGAAAAATCTACTTGTACTTTTCGCCGAGTAACTGTACCATTAGGATTAAGACGAATTAGTTCTATTTCTTCTGTTTCTGCTCTTGCTGGGTTAAAACCTCCTGCTGCTAACAAAGCTTGATTAAGTGTACTATTAGGAGTTACAAAAATTGTTCCAGGTTTAATTACTTCCCCAATAACATTAATTTTGAGATTACCTGGAGAAAAACTTGAGGCAGTAACTTCAGCTAACTCATCTAAATTAACTTCATCTGCTACTGGCACATAAATTGTATCTCCTGATTGTAAAACTATATCTTGGCTTAAATCACCACCTTGCAGTAGTTGCCAAAGGTCTACTTTAATAATTTGCTCCGTACCAGCGCGAGTTAGTCGGCGCACCCTGATTTGTCGAATATCTGCTGCTGAAGTAATACCTCCCGCCATTTTAATTGCTTTAGTGACAGTATGCAGCTTAGTATTCTGAGGCAGTGAAATATTGCTATCTGCTTCAGTAGAATCTGAATTTTCTTCAGTAGGCAAAACTTGACTTTTGTCAATATCTGTTTCTAGTATATATGGACCAGGACGTACAACTTCTCCAACCACTGCAATGTTGAGAGGTTGAGTATTATTAGCAGCAAAGTTAGCACTTGCTAGCTGGTTTGACTCTACTGGGTTAATTTCTGTAATACTAGGGACAAATAAGGTATCCCCATCCCGCAAAGAAATATCTTGAACTAAGCTACCATTTTGGAAAAGTTCCCATAGATTGATGTCGATCACTTCTTCTGAGGCGTTGGATTGAAAGCGACGAATTTTGATTTGCCTGATGTCTGCTGAAGTTGTTACTCCACCCGCTACCTGTAATGCTTTAGTAACTGTAGGTAGTTGAGTCCCGCCTTTACTGTTACCCCCTTGACTAACTATCGGAGAAATTGTGTACGAACCAGGATGTTGAACTTCTCCGGCGATCGCTATTTTTAATGGACGTGCGGCTAATAGGTTAAGGTTAACTATAGATATTTGTAGGTATTCGCCGTATTTTTCTTGAATTAATTCTTTGGCTTGATCTAAGGTCATTCCCTGAACAGAGACATTACTTATTAATGGTAGGTTGAGAGTCCCATCAATTTGTACTTGATGTTGGCCATTTTCCCCACTATATTCTGGTAAGTTAAAGATATCTATTTGAACGCGATCGCCTGCGCCTAGTGTGTATCCTTTTGAATCTAGTAAGGGTGTTTTTGTTTCAGGAATCAATATTTGTTCTGGCGCTGGAGGTATTAGAGGCGGTTGTACATCTATACCTTTAGGTCCAGGTTCTGTTAGTTTTGGTAAGGTTGAGGTTCTTGGTATTGTTTGGTCTTTTTGAAAGAGGGGTTGAGCTTGTGCAGAATGTGAGATACCCCAGTAACTGCATAATATAACTACTTTTCCATAAGTTAATATTTTGGATAAAGATAATATTTTGCTAATTACATATTCTTGATTTTTTGATTCTTGCTGCTTCATTGCTCATTCCCTCCCTATTTTTTTTAAGCCAAATAACCTGATTTTTCTAAACTAGTAATTATATGAGCTACGCTTTCGTCTAAAGTTTCTTTATCTGTGTAGCAAGTAATTTCTGGATTGTCTGGTGCTTCATAAGGGTCATCAATACCAGTAAACTGTTTAATTTCTCCAGCCCTGGCTTTAGCGTATAAACCTTTAACATCACGTTTTTCACATACTTCTAAAGGTGCATTTATATAAACTTCTATAAAATTTTCATCCATTTCTCTAATTTCATTTCGTATTGCTTTGTAAGGGCTAATTGCTGCAGTAATCGCTACTACTCCATTTCTACTTAAGAGATGAGCTACAAATCCAATTCGCCGGACATTTATATTTCGGTCTTCTTTACTAAAAGTCAACCCTTTCGATAGGTTTTCTCTAACTATATCTCCATCTAATATTTCTACTTTCCGGCCTCTTTCTTTTAATTTTTCTGCCACAATTTTGCTGATAGTTGTTTTACCAGCTCCACTTAAGCCTGTAAACCAGAGAATGAATCCTTTTTCCATTTGAGTTTGATTTTTGTGATTTTTTACTGAAAATATATTTTACTTCAATTAGTGAATTAATAGAATTTTTTATAAGTAAATTTTTCAGCAGAAGTATTCAGAGATTAGGCCATTAATCTCTGAATACTTCTGTTTACTTATGATGGTTAAAACACCGGAGAATAATTACGATAAAGTTTGAATTTTGCTTTTTAATTTAGAAAATCTAATATTTAAGTTGATTTAAGTCTGAGCTTTACATCTAAAATTTGGGAGTAAATCCAGTTTAATATATTTGTTCGCTACACCCTTTTCTATAGATTGAACTAACAAATTATTTGTTAAGTATCCTGATTTTATCCTCAATGTCCGTATCAGAGAATAGATACTCTTACATGGATATGACCTATGCACAGTTATACAGCGATCGTTTTCTCATTTTTATTATTACTTGGTAATGCTCCTAGCAGCGAAGCTCTAATGACTGGAAATGAACTTGAATTATCTGCAACATTTTTCAGAGGCTCTGCTCAAAACCGTCACAATGGGCCAACGAATCCACGTATGCCAAGAAACAGAAGAAACTTTGTGAGCACAATCTGTACTTCTGAACTAGATCATCAGGAAATTTGTCCTCATCGTGGTAGTGGACGCTAAAGCTATTTCCTACTTTTTAAGTTGGACTTTTGTCAAAGTTATTTGAGTTTTTAGATTGAGAATGTTGGTTCTATGTTCTATCTATGAACATTATGATTTGAAAAATTCCCTAAAATTTTGGTTTTAAAGTCTTGCCCTTAAATAGACAACTTATTTTCTTAATTTCTTAAGTATTTCAACAAGGATCAAGGTATTCCACCACTCTCAAAACCTAGCGGAAATTTAGGAAAAAATAGGTTAACATAAGCTCAAAACTTTATACAGTAATATTTTGACCTCAAATTAACCGTTTTATTGATGTATCTAGGTTTTCCTACGGATTGCTATGCAAACAGCTATTTTTAGCTTTTTCAGGTATTTCCCTTGCTAATACTTGCTTTGAAGCCATTTTCGGTCTTAAAAATCTCAAAGTATCCCTAGTCCGGGGTGGTGAAAATCACCTGTCAGTTACAAAATCCTCAAAGCCTTACTAATTAATACTTTTGATTTTTAAATTTTGAATGTATGACTTCCACAGAGTGGAAGTAGTTATTTGACTGATAATTTTGAAATTCTAAAGTTTGTCCTTGCTTAAACTCTACCCTGAGGTTATAGATCTACAGGTTACTCATTTGATATGGGAAGCAAATGCCTGGATAGAGAAGCATTTCTAAATCTCAATAAGTCAAGAAAGAGATGGGCAAGGTATTTAATTTAAGTAAGCTCTATAGACTGGAAATATTGCATGGCAGGATAATCTCCTTGGCTACTTCTTCCATCTTTTGAGAGGAGTTGCCCTAAATTTAATTGTAAAGCTAACAGAGAGGATACTATGTTAGAGTCAGATTATTAATTGAATATGTTATGCTATTATGAACTTATTATTAAATATATCTGTCAGCAAACAGTATACACGGTGCAAAAATCTACTAATATAGGAAACTATTTGCATGGTTTATCATCATGACTATTCTCACACCAAATGCAAAAAAATCTCAAGAAGATATATATATTCTAGGATTTACGCATGAACTCTAACTGTAGGGTGTGTTATAATTTTAAATACACTACAGCTAGCGTATAATATAGAATTTGCATAATTCGTATTATTGGTTAGTGTAACAGTTATAGCTGACTGTCTCCCTGGCATTGAAATATTATCATAGTCAGCAAATTTTTACATATTTACATAGTTAACGGAGGACGATATAATACCTCCTTACTTTTTTTATTTTGGGGATTATAATGAAAAGCGATACCGATCTGATTAATAGCCTTAGCCCCAGCGCGATGGATCAGATTATGTTATATCTAGCGTTCAGTGCTATGAGGACGAGTGGGCATCGTCATGGAGCTTTTTTAGATGCAGCAGCAACTGCAGCTAAATGTGCCATTTATATGACCTACATTGAACAAGGTCAGAATCTCCGTATGACCGGACATCTTCATCATATCGAACCTAAACGGGTTAAGGTAATTGTTCAGGAAGTAGAAGAAGCACTTACAAAGGGTAAATTGCTGAAAATGTTGGGTTCTCAAGAACCTCGGTATTTGATTCAGTTTCCCTATGTATGGTTAGAACAGTATCCTTGGATACCTGGACGTTCCCGACTTCCTAGTAGCAATCTTACTAATGAGGAGAGGCGATATATAGAAACTAAACTGCCCTCAAATATGCCTGATGCTAGATTGATTAATTCTTTTCAGTTTATGGAATTAATTGAGTTCTTGCATAGGCGTTCCCAGGAAGATTTACCGCCAGAACGACGGATGCCTCTTAGTGAAGCTTTGGCAGAACATATTAAACGTCGTTTGATTTATTCTGGTACGGTAACTAAAATAGATTCTCCTTGGGGGATGCCTTTTTATGCTCTGACTCGTTCTTCTTATTCCCCAGAAGATCAAGAAGAACGCACTTATATTATGGTCGAGGATACAGCTCGTTATTTCCGCTTGATGAAGGATTGGGCTGAACAGAAAAACACAAATGTAATGCGTGTTTTGGAGGAGTTTGATATTTCTCCAGATCGCTATGAGCAAGCTAAAGACGAGTTAGATGAAATTATTAGGCATTGGGCTGATCGCTATCACGAACAAGGAGGAACACAAATGGTCCTACAGATGGTTTTTGGCCCAAAAGATGATTAGTCTAATTACCTGCAATCCATCATTATTTGAGAAGTTAGAAATTTTTCTAACCTCTAATCTAATCTGTTTTAATTTTAGTTCTTTTGAATTTGTTAATTAGTGATTAAAGTTTTCAAGAATTTTGATGATATCAACTAATTTAATCTGAAAATAGCAGAGTTTTGACTAAACTTGATTCCAAACCTATATTTTAATCGAAAATAATTTATCATACAGCTAAACAGGGTTGCATCTTGACTTTTTTACTATTATATATATTGTATCTGTCTTTTATATTTCAGATTGAATAGGTTTCTATAGTTATAACTTTTTTTTGAGTTATTCTGCTATACATTTTTAATTTAATTATCGTGTTTGACATAGTTCTACCCATGAAATTACAGGAATGGGTGAAGACTTTAAGTGTGGAGTAGATAATTCCTCATCTGTTACTATAATTGCTTCAACTTTCCAATTTAGATTGGGGTCTAAACTAAGCCAGGTTAATACTTTTTGTAGATGATTATTAACCCATTTAACTCTTTCTTGATGATGTTCAATAGCAGGTTTTTTCCTACTTTTACCTTTGCCTTTTCCTATAAATAAATTATCTAATTCATTTTTCATCTTGTGTGGAGCGCGAGCCATTGAAAAATTTTTACACTCAATTATTTTAATAGATAAATTTCCAGGGTCAGCTACTAAGACATCTATATCACCTAACAGTTTTCCTTTTTCTTCCTCAATCTTAATTTCACCAATTTTTTCAACCTTTCGATGCACAATTAGTGTTGAATCTTGTTCAAACCAATCAGCTATTTTATTGTTGAAGTCTTCTCCTGCTTGGTTTGTTATTTTACTGATTACTTTCTTCATTTCTTGACTTTCTGCTTGAAGTTTTCCAGTCAAACAAAGTTGAATGAGGTATCTTTGTACTTCATATAAATGACGAATTCCCCAAATAATTTCTACTTTATTATTTTTTTGACGCTGCAAAAAAGGACGACTTCAACAATTAATAATGAATAATGAATAATGAATAATTAATAATTACCTCTGCTTGAAACTGATAGGATTGACTCCTGAATGAAAATTTTTATTTATTATCCCCTATCCAAGGTCCGGCTTTAAACCAAAATTTTTCGGTAAATACGACAATAAACGATTAAATTTCCAAGGGTAAATATCTCTTCCCTGAAAATGTTTGTCGGGTTTAAGAAAGTCAGAACCCTGAGAAAGAGATAGTAGTTCAATTGCCTTAGTAACTTTCTCTTCATTCCAATTTAATTGTGTCGCTAAACGAGTAATAAAATTTTCTAAAGGGAGACAAAAAACAGTGGGGTGAATTTTTTTTCCAATATCAATAGCTTCTCCAAGTAGTTCGCATATTTCTGTTATTGAATAACCAAATTCAATGGAAGCTGCTGCGTCTATTTTTTTTTTCGAGTTCTAGTACATCAGTACGTATTGGAGTTTTCCAATATCTCTCAAATGATTGTGTTATTCGAGTTGTTTCAGCACTCATAAAAATTGATAGATGAGTCTGTCTTGCTTTTTCATATTCTGTTGCATCTGTTCCTAATCTGCTAGAAGGTAAGATAGAAAGTTGAAAATCAGCTAATGAAAAATGAATCCAATCACTTTGAAATCCAAAGTTAATAATTTGATAGGCAAGAGCTTGTAAGCGATGGTAAATACTCAGACTAAAAGGTCTCATACCAGTGGGAGGTTGAGCTACTACATATTCAATTATAAATCGACTTGCTAATGCAGCTTGATTATTTTCTAACATTTCCTTTTGAATATTTTTATACCTCTCAGGAATTGAACTGAAACAAGCTAACCGAGTTGGTATAGTTAAGCGGTGCTCGTTTACTTGACGTACTATTGCTTCATGGTAACTAATTAAATACTCTAGAATATTTTCAGGATTTAATGAAGCAACTAATTTTTTTAATTCGCTATAAAAGAAACCAACAACTTTATCATTCAAAAATTTTGTTCGTTCGTTTTCAGGAATTTTTCCTTGTGGATATTTCTTGACTGAAGTTAGATAATAACCAAGGTCATCCAAAAGTTCATTTATATCTACTTTTTGTACTGTTTGATATGCGGGCAGTTTCTGTGGATCGAGTTCGGGATTAATCGAACTATCCAAATAAATAATTTGTTTTTTGAGACCAAGGGGAGCATGAATTTCAATGATTTTAGAGATTATTTCATCAGATAAATTTTCCTGTTCTTGTTCTGGTAGTAATTCTCGAAAACCTGTCAAAATATATTTCATCATTTCTCTTTCGGCACTATTATCAGCTTGTAAAAAATTTCTGGATGCTTCTGGCAATATCGTTACATTTATAGTTCCTGAGTTGGTATCAACTTCAATATTTATGGGTGTTATATCTTCTGAAAAATATTGCTTTTTATTTGCTTCAAAACATGTTTTGCTAGATGGTAAAGATAGCTGAATAATAATCACGCGATATTTAGAAACAAGGGATTGGATGATTGGATTAAGTGACGGATTAAATTGCCATAACCAATATGCAATGGCAACTAAAAATTCCCTGTATAAATTATTAACTTCCTCTTGATTTTTCTGAATAATCCAAACATATAAAGGTAATGCTTCTAGAAGACAAGTTAGTGGTTGAGGTATTTTACTTAGAAAACTTCTAGGGATATAAATTGGAAACTCTCGTGTGTTAAATAATAAAGTTACTTCGGTCAGATGATTAGGTATGTATGAAGGTACATTATGATAATCTCGTTGACGTAGAACTTCTTGACGTAATTCTCTAGCACCGTCTTGAATAAAAATAAAGTTGTTGGCGATACTTTGATCGGATAAATAATAACTATAGTCATTTTTTCTATAATGAAATAAATTATTTAGCTCATGGAATGAAACAACATTTGCCTGGTTTTTAAGTCGCGAAATTGATATAGCATATTTCCAAAGTACAAGTGGTTTACCACCTTCTAGTAATGTTATGGTTTCTAAGTCTGCTGCTGACAAAGCAATTAATAGCAATGACTCAATTTCTAGCTTTTTAACAGAGACTACAAGTTGACGTCCTACACCTTGAAATACTGATAAAAATAAAACTTCATTAATACCTGATAAATTAGTAAAAACATACTCATATATTTCTTTGGTGCGTGCTTCTAATTGTTTTCCTATATGTTCGAGATTGCAATATGCTAAAGGTTGTTGAGAGTCATAACTATCTAATGGATCGCTAACTAAATTTACATAAGCTAATTTATCTGTATCAAATTGAAAGAAAGCATCTTGAAAAAATGGAATGTCAGGAAGATCGGGAGTTGATATTTTAGTTGGATAATTATTGACATAACCTAGTGAATCTTCGATGTTATTCCAGACTACATTGCTATAAAATTTTGCTAACTCATTTTTGACACCATACTCAATAGCAAGACGAATCAATTCATTTCGAGTAGCGGTTAACAATATTCCAGGAATTGCAACAATAAATTTGCCAGAAATTTTAACAATAGGTTTGGCTAACAACTCACCATTATCAATGTTGTAATTGTTAATTGAAACATTACCAAGTTCTAATATTAAATTTTCTATTGACTCAAAAATAATACCATTTTCAGTTAGTAAGTTAGTTAACTCTGATTTAGTAAAATATACAGATTTTTTCAATTGATTCATGTATTGAGAAGTTGGGAAAACAACATCACTACTTGTATCTACTGGTTCTACTCCTCTTTCTAAGAGAGCACCTCTAGCTATCTCATTACTCAAAAGTAAAATTGCTAATGTAAGTTCATAAGCTTTGCGTTTAAATTGCTCATTGAAAAAATTTTCACCCTCAAAAAATATTGCTGTTACTAAATTTCTTAAAATAAACGTTTGCTCTTCGGCAATTCCTGGAAATACAATATAGGAACCACCATAAAAAGAAAAAGCTTCAGTAAATGGATTATTAAATGGGTCTTATAATGGATAAAATGAAGCTAAAGTAGATGAATCAGAGTTGCAAATTTTTTCAAGTTCTTTAAGACTAATACAATTTTTTGAACCAAAACCTTTATTTTTGATAGAAGCAACTACATGAGCCAAAACTTCAAGACGAACAGAATGATTAGCATTTTCTGGCATTAGTTGTAATCCAACAATAGTTGCTAGCAGATCGGCAGAATCATATTTGGATAAAGTTTTTACAAGTTGATTTAAAGGATGTGATTTCATGTTAGTTGATTATTTTTTTATCTTAGGAAAATAGGCGTTGCTGAATCAAGGTATGAAAATCAAAACTGAATAATTTCAAATATTTGTTATTCAAGAGTTTAGCAACTGCAAAAAAATACAAATCATACCCAAAATCAGCAACGCCGAAAATACTCTATATAGCAATTATCATACTGGTAAATTACAAAATTTATTTGTTTTATGTCGGAGGTCGCAGGTAATAGTAATTTGTATTTTGTGGAAATCAAAAAGAAGAAAAACAACTCTACTTTAGTAATTTGAGCAACCCTATATATTTATCAATTATACTAATTTCCCAAAAAGTCTGTTTCTTTAACTCATAAATAAAGTCTCGTAAGCAGATTAAAGATTACGAGACTAAGAAAAATTATATTTGATATATTTGAGGATATTTGATAAATCAATAATTAGGGTTTGCTGAAAAAGTCTTATTTAGTAATTTGAGCAACCCTATATATTTATCAATTATACTAATTTCCCAAAAAGTCTGTTTCTTTAACTCATAAATAAAGTCTCGTAAGCAGATTAAAGATTACGAGACTAAGAAAAATTATATTTGATATATTTGAGGATATTTGATAAATCAATAATTAGGGTTTGCTGAAAAAGTCTTATGGGCGAGGGGAGGAGACAACCCACCCCTCACCCCTCCGGTGGAGGGGAATACAGGAGACAGGAGAAAAGGGGAATTTAGAGGAGTTAGTCGAATATTTTATCCCTCAATTTTTCTGCAATTATTCTCCTGAGAACTCTAACTTTCTGCTTGATCAAGCTGAAAAAGCCAGAACCCTTAGAGCGAAAAAAAGTCTAAAACCTTTATCTGTCGATGCTTTTAGATTTAATCAGCAAGCCCTAATTATTTATTGACATCAAGTGAAGGATAAATTTATACTTCCTTTATTTTATGTCGGAGCTTGGAGGTAATATTAATTCGTATTTGGTAGAAATAGAAAAAAAGAAAAACAACTCTACTTTAGTAACTAGAGAAACTCTATATATCAATCATACTAATTTGCCAAAAAGTCTGTTTATTAAATTGGTAGATAAAATCCTGTAACCAAATTAAAGATTACGAGACTGAGAAAAATTAGGCTTGATATATTTGAGAACTCAATAATTATTGATTACATCAAAAAAAAGAATAACTTCTGCTTCTTATTCATTTTCTGGAGAAGCAACAGAATCTTTTTTATCTAGATTTTCTTCCGAATTAACTTCCTACTCTACAGCTTCTTTTTCAGAAACAGAATCTTTATTTTCTAGATTTTCTTCTGAATTAACTGGCTGCTCTACTTCTTGTTTTTCAGAACTTGCAGGGGACTTAACTGCTTCTTTTTTCTCCGTAGCAGTCGATAATTTTATATCATTAAATTGAGGTCTATTAAAAACACCTATTTTTAAACCTTCCAGATCAGAAATACTAACATAATTCCACATCCAACCAGGACTATAAAGTGGCACCATCACAGCATTATCCAACAAATATTTCTGCACTTCCACAACTTTTTCTTGCCGTTCCTTTGAATTAGTTGTAGTTCGCATTTCTACCAATAAATTATCAAGTTCATCACTGTGATAACCTCCCATCCAACCAGGAGAATGCCACAATGTATAAAGAAAATCTGGGTCGTACCAAGACCACCCCATCATATCAATAACACCATTGCTTTCTGCTTGACTATTTTCTTGTTTTATTCTCGCATTAAGAGTGCCAATATCCATTGTTTTTACTTCTGCTTTTATTCCTACTTCTGCTAACTGAGTTTGAAAATTTTCGAGAATTTTTTCACGGTTTCCTCCCTTCCAAGTTAGGAGAGTTACTTCTAATGGTTTATCTTCACTATAACCAAGTTCATCTAGTAGAATTTTTGCCTTTTCTTGGTCTGGTTTAATACTAAAATCAGAACAAAGTTTTTCATCATTAGGAAACATAACATCGGCGATCGGACATTCTGAAGGTTTAGCTAAACCTGCGAATACTTCTTCTGTTGCTTTTTTCGGATCTATTCCATAAGCTATTGCTTGTCTTGCCTTTTTTTCATTAAAAGGAGGTCTAGAAGTAACGAATTCTAAAAATACTATTTGCCCAGTATTTTCAGCAATATAAAGTTTTAAATTAGAGTCTTGCTTGAGATTAGAAACTTCTGTTATTGGAGGTTCAGTTAAATGAATTTCGCCAGACTTGAGTGCTGCTAAACGAGTTTCTAATTCTGGCATAGCTTTAATTACTAACTTCTGAATATAAGGAGTACCAGAATTATCCACTGGCCGCCCATAATTTTTGTAGTCTGGATTAGGTTCTAGTACGAGTTGTTCCCCTTGAGTCCATTCAACAAATTTAAACGGACCTGTACCTATTGCTCCATCTATGCCAAATTTGTTGCTGTAGGTTTGGATTGCTGAGGGACAAATCATGCTTGAGTAGGGGTCGGCTAAGAAGCGAGGAAAGGGAGCAAAAGCTTCTGTCATTTTTACCTTGACTGTCAGGTCGTCCACAACTTCTACTGTTTCTATTGGCCCCCAACTGTCTTTGGTGCTGTTTTGTGTTTCGGGGTTAATGGCTCTATCAATAGTGAATTTGACAGCTTTTGTATCAAAGGTCGTGCCGTCATGGCATTTGATGTTTTCGTTGAGTTTGAAGGTATATTCTTGGCCGTTATCGCTGACTGACCATTCTTTGGCTAGGTTCGGTTTAATTTTACCTTGGTCATCGAAGGCGAGAAGTGTGTCGTAAATTTGATCGATTATTTGTCTGGATAGAGGTGATGTTGATTTGTGGGGGTCGAGGGTGTCGGAATCTCTATATCTAGCCCAAACGAGGGTACCTACTTCGGGAGCAGTTGGTATTTCTGAGGTTGTAGTAGTGATTTTGGTGTTGTTGCAGGCGATCGCTAAGGTGGCAATTATTAATATTATTGCTATGAAACGCCAATTTTTTTGATGAGTTAATTTTTGGAGAAATTGATTTAGGGAAAACATAGGATATTTATTATATAGTTATGATTTAGGTAAGTACACTATATAGCTAGGATCAAAACTATAGCGCTACACTATATATAGGGTTTACAATTCAAAAACCTGTAACTAAAGAGATTTAACTACTAAGCAAAACTTTTTATTGTACCACAAAAATTGCTATATATTTTTTATAGTCTGGTTAAATAGTGAGGCTTCATTGGAATAGACTTTATCGTACCAATAAGTAATCTTATTGAATCATTAAATGGAACTACAAGAAAAAGTGACAAGTAATATCTTCTTGTAGCATTATCTGCAAAAATCTTTCCCCTGTTACCTGTTGACTTTTGTATACTCCTGCAATAAATATATTTCCTTGCCTCTTCCGAGGAACTTTACTGGTAGAGATGTCTAATGTATTTACTTTAGTTAAAATAAAAAATGTCAAACTCTTAAATATATAGTAGGTAAAACTTTGCTAGACGAACAGGCAAAAAAAACTATACTGCGTAAAATTCCTCATGGATTATACATCTGTGGTGTTAAAGATGGTGATGAAGTAAATGGCTTTACAGCTAGTTGGGTAATGCAAGCATCTTTTAAGCCTCCCCTAATTGTTAACTGTGTTAATAAAGAATCTAAATCCCATGCCATGATTAAAGCTAGTGGAGTATTTTCCCTTAGTTTCTTAGGAGCAGAGCAAAAAGATTTAGCTCAACAATTTTTTAAACCTCAACGTCGTGTGGGAAATAAATTTGAAGAAGTCGAATTTTATTTAGGAGAAACTGGTTGCCCAATTATTTCGAATACTCTTGGTTATGTTGAATGTAAAGTTATTAGTGCTGTAGAGGAAGGCGATCATACAGTATATGTAGGAGAAGTAATTGCAGCAGGTATACATCGTGAAGGAGACCCTCTATTATTAGAAAGTACAGGCTGGAATTATGGTGGTTAGTTGTTATATGTAGCAATTAGCTTTTTGGTGTTTAGAAATGCTATCTAGTAGTCTGTCAATGCTATTTTGACTGGTTTTTAATTGGTATGCTTCTAAACTTTCTGCATCCGCCATGTTTTGCTTGACAGACTACTAGGTGTAATGCTTCCCTATTTTACCTCATGCCTACTTAGAAAATCTATACCTATTTTTTTGTTGTTAATTATTGATTGATTTATGCCACTAATTAAAGTTCAAACATCTGTTTATCAACCAGAAAAAGATAAAGTCGAGCGTCTTCTCAAAAGTCTTTCTTCTGGAATTGCAAAACATTTTAGTAAACCAGAATCTTATGTAATGACAACTTTTGAATCAGATATTTGTATGACTTTTGGTGGGAATAGTGATGAACCAGCTTGCTACATGGAAATTAAAAGTATTGGTAGTATGAATCCTAATCAAACCAAAGCAATGAGTCAAGATTTTTGTCAAGAAATTAATCAAGTTTTAGGAATACCAATCAACCGAATTTACATAGAATTTTCTGATGCTAAAGGTTCAATGTGGGGCTGGAATAGTTCGACATTTGGTTGATTTTTGTCTACCGTTATTTTGAGCAGCTTTAAGTAAGTATAACTAGTCGCTTGTCTAACTTTAAAAATGTGGGTTAAAGGGCGAGAATAATTAATATTTTTCCCTAGAATCCACTCCTACAAAGAGAGGAAATAAATCTCCCGCTTGGTTTATCCTGTTTCTAAGGGTGGATAGGAGGGATCTAAAGGTTAGGTTTTACCCAAAATTTTAGTCTAGATGAGCTAGTAGGTATATCTAAATGTAAATGTTGAAAAATTTAATTATAAAAGCGGATTTAACCGAAAGTCTTGACATAAGTAGAATGTAGTTTATTAAACCTTGCCTAAGCTACTTAAGTAGCTAGGCATAATTAAATAGAAAACGCTGTATGCTATAAAGTTTAAGTTTTCCTCAGATGCGCCTCTATGGCATTTTATAACTTTTTTGCCTACCTACTTATGTTTATTTATGCTCACCTACTTATAACATTTTACTAAATTCCTTTGACATAATAAAGCTTCTATAATAAGATCCCATCATGTTAAACAAGCAATATCATATTCGGTCAAATTCTTTAGAATTTTTTCTAAGTTTTTTCTTAAATCCTCTAGATTCTTAAATAGTTTCTAATTCAACTTTTGTTTGAGCTGTTCCCAGAGTCTTTACTATTGAATTAACTTCTGGATAATGTGGTGGTTGAAACGTTCAAGAATTGAGAATTGAGAATTAAGAATTGAGAATTACCTCTCCTTGAAAACGGATAGGATTGACGAACAGGAAATTTTTTATTTATTATCCCCTTAAAAGGGGAGGCTTTAAACCACAATATTTCGGTAATACTCTATTTGAAGGTATCTGAAAAAATTCCGAATTATGAAACTTGGCATTATCTACTTCTGTAATGTCTAAGTCCAGGAGAAATTTTTCCGAAAATACTTCCAAAAACTTCTGAAAACAAATAATATCTGTACTATTGAATTCCCAGAAAAAACCTTAACTTGTTTTTAGATTTACAGCACTTTTTAGGATGGTGAGGTACAGTTAAAGACTAATATCTCTTCCCTATTTACTAAAGTCATAAAACTTTGTGCCTCACTAACTCCGAAACTGCTGTAATAATTGTTCAATTACACCCTATCAATATTGACCTAACCATCTTTGAACTGTTCGACAATCGCATACCAAAGTTACTGTTCAATGCTGTACAGTCTCTACTACTTTAATCTTCAGAAATACAAGGCTTGAATCTTGACCTACCTCTAAGCTATTGTGCATTTAAACGACTTATTATTGTGTGCGTTATTCAAAGAAAAATTATTATTACTTATGACTCCGCGCCTTATGACTTCTGACTTGCTAATACGCATTTTAAATCCGTGTTAGCTTAACTGTTGTTTGGGTGTTAATTATATTTTTTTGATTGTAGGAATAAATCACAAATATTTAAGATGTAACTGCATAAGTATGAATTTGGTATAAAAAAAGATTCAAGCCTCTTTATTAAAGGAGGTACTACTTCACTACGAGAAATGAAAAATGCAGTTCAGACTGAGGAAGTTATTTATGTGCTTAACAAACTATTAACGAAGTTCCTCTACAGAAAACTAACTGAAATGAAAAACAACTAGGGGCGAGTTGAAAAGCGCTCGAAAAATCTTTAAAACTCACCCTCAATAATTTTAATAGAAACGAGATTATCTCAAATATTTCAACCTACTTTAACCATTGAAGTATTTAACAAATTATATTCTGAATCTTCTGGATGCCAAGCTAAACCATCAAGAGCCATTTTCTCAATCAAGCTAGCTAAACGCAATGCCTTAAGAGCCTGTTCTCCTCCAACAGAAGGTTCATTTCCTCCACCCACACAATTGACAAAATGCTCTAACTCTGCATGAAGAGGTTCAATATTGCTAGTATAAACCTTTTCAATTAAACCATCCTGACGATAAAGCACCTGACCATAATCTGTCACATAATCTGCCGTTGTTTGACGGTGAATCAGAATTTCATTATTGAGAAAATCTGCTTCTGTCAAAGAATTTTTACAGTGGGCAACAATGGAACGAAGTTTTTTGTGTGTTACCTTACTGGCAGTTAGAGTAGCCACAATACCATTGGCAAAACCAAGAGTAGCTGTTACATAATCTAAGTTTCCCGAACTAGAAGCACTACTACCACTAGCAGTCAGCTTGACAACTGGGACGGCTACCAACTCTAGTAATAAGTCAATATCATGGATCATCAAGTCTAACACTACAGACACATCATTAGCCCTATGAGAATAAGGACTCATCCGATGAGCTTCCAAGGCCAGTAATTCTTCTGTTTTGAGGACTTTACTGAGTTCTTGAAAAGCAGGATTAAATCTTTCTATATGACCCACTTGTAAAATTCTGTTTGTTTCAGCAGCAGTATTGACCAAAAATTCAGCCTCCGCGATACTGGCAGCGATAGGCTTTTCCATTAAAACATGGACTTTTGCCTCTAAGCAGGTCATTCCTACAGCATAATGTTGAAGAGTCGGCACCGCAATACAAACTGCATCAACATGAGGCAAAAGGTCTTGATACTCTTCAAAAAAACGAACTCCATACTTGCTGGCAGTATCTAGTCCCCTTTCAACATTGATGTCTGCTACACCTACTAACTTAGTATCTTTGAGCAAACTTAGGATACGGGTATGGTGCTGACCCATATTACCAACCCCAATTACCCCTACACGAAGTGGTTTCGGTTGACCATTTTTAGTAAAAACTGTTGAATATACTGTTGACATTCTATTTAGCACTCCTAGATTCTCCTCCACCACACCTAATTAGACTAATAGGTTTGTTTTGTTCAGTCTTTGCAAATTTATCTTAATTTGTTGGCTGGGGCTAGTGCTATAAAATTCTATTTGAGTTTGAAAATTTTCTAGGGATTTGGATAATGATATTTTGTTATTTCTACAATATGTAAGGATGGATTATCATGGTGAATGAAGTACCAAATAGCTCCAATGTGATTTTCTCAGTTTGTAGAAAATGAGAGATTCTTTCTGATAACCGCGCGACATCATTTGGCATAACCTATTATTGAGTCCCTCAATGTAACTTGTTAATCCAGTTTCTTTTCCTAGAGCCTGATGTTACTTGGTGGGAAAAATCTCTTGATCGGCAGACCAAAAATCTGTTTAACAAAGTACTCGCCTCTATAGAACCCCTAAGCGTATCTTTATAAATATGCGCGTTAGCTAGGAGTTAG
>NZ_JBNHER010000330.1:0-2436 GCF_050015975.1 Dapis purpurea BLCC-M126
ATAATTGATAATTGATAATTGATAATTGATAATTGATAATTGATAATTGATAATTGATAATTGATAATTGATAATTGATAATTGATAA
This sequence comes from Dapis purpurea BLCC-M126, assembly GCF_050015975.1. NCBI lineage: Bacteria > Bacillati > Cyanobacteriota > Cyanophyceae > Oscillatoriales > Microcoleaceae > Dapis > Dapis purpurea. Next base: position 89 of record NZ_JBNHER010000330.1, read on the forward strand.
TTGATAATTGATAATTGATAATGAATAATTACCTCTAGTTAAAACCGTGAGGGAATTGAATATCAGGAAATATTATTTCTTTTTTTTTCTTTGAAAAAAGAGGTTTTTAAGCTGAATAATTATTAATTATTCGGTGATTTGATAGAGAAAAACATTTTTATTATCGCTAATTAATAATATTTTATATATATTAATAGGGAATTCAGGATTTGAGCTGTTCCCTAAAATCAAACATAACATAAGAAATTAATATACCGGATATTAGGATATAAGCAGGTAAACAAAATAAATTACACATTGAGCAAAGCTGAAATCCTTACTGTCTAAATATCACTTGTGTAAATAATTCTGTATAGGTGCTTAATACTAATTTTGAAAAAATAATTCTACAAAAAGGTGTATCTTGCTCAGAGATCCTTAAAAAGAGTTGCTAGAATTTATTTCAGATACTATCTCGATCATTTTTCCCTTTTTTTTCAAAATTTACTCCTTCTTTCCTAAATAACTAAAGCCTTATTCCTTTTTCTATCTAACCTACAGAGATTGTATGCAACATCCCTACCATTTTCCACAAACATCCATCAAAATCGTTTAAACCTCTTGCAAAAGTTTTAATTAAATTAATTCAAGAATAGAATCAACAATTTTGTTCCCCCTATTCCCTATTCCTTATTCCCTCTCTTAGTCAGCATTCCCTTGCGTCTTACGCCGACGCGGGGTCGCACCGCTATTCCCTGACTTATGCAAGAAGTCTTCTAAATTTTATTAAATTTATTCATCTCTGCAATAGCTATTTCTATTCCAGTTTTTAACTGTGAGTTTAAAGTTGCTTCCTGAGACAAAGAAAGAAGTTTTTGATATGCTTTTTCTGCATCTAATTGTTTCATTGCTGCTACAGAATGAAGTCTGACACTATTATCCTCATCTTCTAAGAGTTGAATGAGATAATCTAAGGCATGAATATTTCCTAAATATCCCAGAGCTAAAGCCAGAGTTTTTTTCACATAAACACTTTCTAAACTAAGATTACCACTGACAATAAATTCAATCAAAATATCTGTTGCTTGCCATTTTAATTCCGGTTTTTCCAACTTGCCCAATGCCGCAATCATTTCATTCACAATTTGTGCCTGATAATGTTCTTCAACCAAGAAATTATATCCCAGTAAATTTTGCAAATATTCTAAGGATACTTTAGTTTCAATCCAACCTAAAGCACGCACTGCATCTATCTTTAAAAAAATTGGTACTGTCGCAGTTTTTAACAGTTCAAATAAAGCCGTCGCTGCTGAATCTGTACCAATTTTTCCCAGAGCGATCGCTGCTTGTTGAGAAACTTCAAAATTTATATCCCATAGTAAAGATTGCAGCAACTTCACCAAACCTAATTCTTGGTGTAAATTAGCATAACCAACTAAACCCATTATTGCTGCTTTTCTAACTTTTGCTACTGTATCTTTTAGAGCATAAATTAATACTATAGGAATGCGTGAGTCACAATAATTATTTAAACCAGATATCGCTGCAATTCGTACTTCATTATTTTCATCTTTAACTACACTTAACAATGCGGGAATTGTACTAATACAATTGATTTTACCTAAAGCTTTTGTTACCAATAATCTTAACTTTGAATTTGCCAATAGATCTGTTAATAAATCAATTCCTGAATCGCCAAAATTTGCTAAGGTTTCTGCTGCTATTTCCTGTAAATCTTCCGCCTCTGAGCTAACAATTATATTTCCCATAACTTCTAGGACTTCTTCACTGTTAAACTCGGCCAATATCTTAGTTACAAACCAACGCTCTTCTAGGTCTATTTCTCTATCCTTAAGAATTTCAATTAACGGAGAAATAGCTGGTTTACCAATTTGCTTAAACAGTTTATCAATACCCCATTTTTCTTGAAAATCTCCATTCTCTAAAACTTCTATCGCTAAGTCAATTACCTCATCTAGAGCAACATTTTCCCATGACAATGTTGAAGTAGTTTTATTTGATTTACTCTCTGAGATAAATTGCTGTAAATAATGATTAACTAAAGACCAATTTAGTTGTTGAGCTGCAATTTTTGCTTGTTCGAGAAGATTTGACATATTGAAGAAGGAGGAAGAAGGAAGTCTAGTAGTGAACCGACACAGCTAAAATGGTACATTATTCATCTCCATCTAGCAGGTGCTTGAGAAAATGAAATTACTATTGCTCTATACGCAATAGAAGAGAAATTTCACTATTCACCTGCCAGATGGAGGCGCTTCAGGAAATGATTTTATTATTGCTCTATACGCAATAGTAGAGAAATTCCACTATTCACCTGCCAGATGTAGGTGCTTCAGGAAATGATTTTA
>NZ_JBNHER010000330.1:2536-22726 GCF_050015975.1 Dapis purpurea BLCC-M126
TTATTGCTCTATACGCAATAGTAGAGAAATTCTACTATCCACCTGCAAGATGGAGGAGCTTCAGGAAATGAAACTATTATTGCTCTATACGCAATAGTAGAGAAATTCTCACTATTCATCTCCATCTCGCAGGTGCTTCAGAAAATAATTTTATTATTGCTCTATACGCAATAGTAGAGAAATTCTACTATCCACCTGCAAGATGGAGAAGCTTCAGGAAATGAAACTATTATTGCTCTATACGCAATAGAAGAGAAATTCCCACTATCCACCTGCAAGATGGAGGAGCTTCAGAAAATAATTTTATTATTGCTCTATACGCAATAGAAGAGAAATTTCACTACTCACCTCAATCTCGTAGGTGCTTGAGAAAATGAAACTATTATTGCTCTATACGCAATAAAAGAGAAATTCTCACTACTCACCTCAATCTCGTAGGTGCTTGAGAAAATGAAACTATTATTGCTCTATAGGTAATAGAAGAAATAGTCGATAATGAATAATAGATAATCAATAGTAGACAATAAAAACTATCTCTAATTATCAATTATCAATTAAGCAGGTAAACAAAATTAATTACACATTTTAGAGAGTAAAACCCTTACTCTATGAGGCATTGTTTGTGTAAATAACTCTGTGTAAGTGCTTATCAATTATCAATTATCCATTATCAATTATCCATTATCCATTATCCATTATTAATTATTTAAAATGCTTGATAATTGCATCAGCAAATTCAGAACATTTCAAAGGTGGTACAGGTGGTTCCATTAACCTTGCCAAATCATAAGTTACCTCACCATTAGAAATAGCAACCTCAAGACCTTTCTTAACCAAATCCGCAGCTTCTTGCCAACCCATATATTCCAACATCATCACACCAGAAAGAATCAAAGAACCAGGGTTGACTCTATCTAAACCTGCGTGTTTTGGAGCCGTACCATGAGTTGCTTCAAAAATAGCACATTCATCACCAATATTGGCACCAGGACCCATACCTAAACCACCAACAATAGCAGCAGCAGCATCAGATAAATAATCCCCATTCAAATTCATAGTTGCCAGAATAGAATACTCCCCTGGTCGAGTTTGAATTTGTTGGAAAATACTATCAGCAATTCGGTCATTTACCATTATTTTATCTTTCCATTTTCTATCCCCATGACTATCCCAAATAGCTGCCAATACATTCTCAACTTCTTGGCAAATTTCAGCTTGTTTTTCTGGTGTTAAAGCATCATAACCAGGGTCAATTTTCCGAGCATTTTCCTCACTACTAATATTAGAATTTTCCTCCTTATTAGAAAGTATCCAAGATTCTCTTTCAGTAACACATTCTTGACGAAATTCTGTAGTTGCTAATTCATAACCCCAGTCACGAAATGCGCCTTCGGTGTACTTCATAATATTACCCTTATGTACCAAAGTCACCATTTGTTTAGACTTAGGTAAACGCAAAGCATTTTGGATAGCACGTTTTACTAAACGTTGGGAACCAGTTTTACTCACAGGTTTGATCCCAATACCAGAGTCAAGGCGAATTTGCTTTTTACCATGTTCAGGAGTAGCAGGAATTAAGTCTTTGTTTAAAATGTCAATCAACTTGCTAGCAATATCAGTTCCCTCACGCCACTCTATTCCTAAATAAATGTCTTCCGTATTTTCCCGATAAATGATGACATCTAATTTTTCCGGTGTTTTGTGAGGAGAAGGCGTACCCGCATAATATCTACAAGGGCGAACGCAAGCATATAGATCGTTAATTTGACGCAACGCCACATTTAGGGAACGAATACCTCCACCGATGGGAGTTGTCAGGGGACCTTTAATGGCAATACCATATTCTCTAATGGCAGCGAGAGTATCTTCCGGCAAATATTGGAAAGTGCCATATTTGTCACACGCTTCATCTCCAGCGTAGACTTTAAACCAATTAATTTTGCGTTTATTTCCGTAGGCAGTAGCGATCGCTGCGTCAAAGACTTTTTGAGATGCTGGCCACAAATCTACCCCTGTACCATCGCCTCGAATAAATGGAATAATGGGGTCATCGGGAATATTAGGTTGACCGTTACTGAAAGTGACTTTAGATCCTGTAGTTGGAGGAGTTATTTTTTCGTACATACCTTGATAGTCCTGGCTACAATACATTCCTTTGTGTCCAGATTATCAATGTATTATGGTATATGAAATATATATAAGATTTTTTTAGAATTTAACTGAAGGAAGAAGGAAGAAGGAAGAAGAAAAAAGGAAGAACTTAATTATTTTTGTAGATTTTCACCGGAAGATAGTAACATAAATAGCAAAATTTTTACGAAGATCATATATGTGCCAAAGAAGCCGTAGGGGTTTGGTCTCTAAACTCCTTATTTTCTAGTATTTTGATAATTACTGAGGATAGAATCTTATTTTCCAAGAAAGCAAGGGCATTTGATATTATATATTTCTATGTATCCAACTATGAGATTATGTTTTATAGTCTCTAAAAAGCTATTTATTTAATTATATTATTATGGTTGATTTTAGTATTTCATTATTAGCTCAAGGTTGTAATTCAGGTCTAAAAATAGCAGAATTAACTGGTTTTATAGAACCTTTAAATGTCAAAATAGACAAATTGATAAACAAAGAGTTGAATTCAGGTATTAGAGACTTACAAAGTAGTGAAAGAACCGATAATATCGAAAGCAAATTTTTTTATATATATGAAGCACGCAGGTGTTTTAGAAATGCTATAAGTTTGGAAAAAAATGAACGATTATGTTTGGCATATCTTGGATATATTTATTGTCTTGGTTGTATGAATGAAAGAGAAAATCTGAGACACGCCCTCAAAGAGTTTTCAAGCAAACATTTCCAAGTTAATTTTTGGGGTTATAAAACTTTCAAAGAAGAATTTGTGGAGATTTTTGTTTGCAGTGTACAATACCTACCTTTTAAGTTGAAAAATTATAAATTATTTCCAGAAGACTGTATACTTTTTGCTAAGTTGTGTTTATTATTATTCTTATTATTTATTCGACAATTCAATCCTCAGTACCTTAGACTTAGGATGAGGTATACAAGAAAAAAAAATGTAGAAACATTTAACGAACTTCCAAACAGAATCAAGTTCTTTCAACAACGAAAGATTGTACACGAACAGATAATCATAATTGCTGAAAAATTTCAAACAAAACAAGCAAAATATACAATTAAAGACTCAAGGAAAATACTAATGTTGATAGAAAAACAAATGCAAATATTTGACTTGCAGAAAGAGGCTTACAATTATGCAAATCAACTGTAAGCAATTGCCTCAATCAACAAAAAAATTCAAGCAAAATAATTTCTAATACTGTTAAGTACCCCCATATTATTTTTTTAACTTCTAAATTCTGAATTCTAAATTCTAAATTCTAAATTTCCTCTTTACTTCCATTCCACAAAAGTTGTTTCTACTTTAGCTCCTGGAGAAATATTACCTTTAAAAGATGCTACTTTTCCTGGTTCAACGGTGGCAGGTTGAGCATAAATATAACCATTATCAATAATATTACCTCCATCATCTAATACTTGATAATTTACTTTAATTAGTTTCACAATTTGACAGCTTTTGTTAGCAACTTTGCCTGTTAAAAAATTGCCATCATAGTTAACATTACTAATCGGTATTTCTGTAGCTTTAACTTCTTCTGATTTACAGCTAACTTTTTTAGTTTCATCAATAGCTTCTTGGTTGCCACAGAGATCGACTAAATTAATAGTTTTTCCCTCTGTAGTTTCCATATAGCAAATTGGGTTATCAAGCTGAGAATAATTTTGAGCTAATAAAGAGCTACCAGTAAAACTCCAAGATAAAAAAGCTAGTATGCAAATTTTAGTCAAAGATAAATTCTTCATAGTTAAACAAATTTTCTAACTAATTAAGCAGCAATTCCTACCTTGGTAATCTTGGTACTGTTGGTAAATTTCGGTTGTCACGAATATTATTAGCTCTAGGTCCTCGCCCTCGACGACCACCAGGACTTACTGATAAAGACTGTTTAATCCTTAGTGCTTCAACAGCAGGAGCTAAACCCAAATCATCTAAAATTTCCATCGCAGCTATTTCACCAGTCTCACAAGCACCCTCCATATAACCAGAAAAATCTAAAGAAGTGTGTTCGCCAGCAAAAAATAAATTGCCTACTCTTTCACCTTCAACACCAAAAAACTGAACATATTGCCCTGGTCGATAACAGGTATATGAACCCTGAGTATATAATTCTCCAGGCCAATAAGCGCGAGAGGCGCGACCGATGCGATCGCTACTTATTCCCGGATATACCAAATCAAGCTCTGGCAAAAAGCGTTGTGCATGGTCTTCTGGAGTCCCGCTACCTAAAACTACCCCTAAATTTCCACCAGCCAAAATTTCCAGTACACCCTCGGTAGTCGGACTTGTTGGCGCAACTTCTCGTGTATTTTGAAACCCTAAATCTGCATAAGTTTCCCCACTTGAACCAAACCGAGTCCGCCAAACTGGGTTATTAAAAGCGATATGTAACTTAGAATTTGTACCAAAACCGTAATTATCAATAGCAAATCTTTTGACTGGTGGTAGATCGACGTTGAGTTGAACCTGCCGGAGTACCGGAAAAGGTATAGTTAACAAAATTCTTTCATAAGTACGGTCAAAAGTCCTTTCTCCAGACCTCAAACTTACTCTATAACTACCATCTGACAAACTTGTTATTGCTTCTAGCACTGTGCTAGTTTCAATGGAACCTTGTAAAAGATTAGCAAGATTATTAATAATTTGACTATTACCACCAATAATTCGATAACGTTCGTCACTGGTACCGTATAATTGAAATGTATCGGGTTCAGTACCAATAACATATATTAGATTTAAACTCGACTGTTCCTGAGCATCTAAACCATAGAAAGCATTGTAAGCTACTCCAAGAAGCTGTCGCAAAGTTGTGCTAGTAGGAATACTTTCTAGATATTCGGCAATTGAAAGATTATCTATAGCTGCAGTAGGTTCGTCAAAAGTCGTATAATCTTCAAAATTATCAATTGCTATCAGAGTCTGATCTATTTGTTCGGCAACAGGGGCAAAATCATTAATAATTTCTTCTAGAGGAATACTCCTACCCTCAGCAAAGTAAATTTCTGGGATTAATCCTTCCTCATTCGCTACTAGATCAAATTCTGTCAATCCTAGTTCTGCCGCTAAGTCACGAATGCAAACATGGTCAGTGTCAATATAGGCAGCTCCTAACTCAGCATCAATACTTGTTCCAGCAATTTTAGAGATACTTCTAATCCTACCACCTACTCTATTCCTAGCTTCAATCACATTGACTGGTACTCCGGCTTGAGTTAGACGATAAGCTGCAGTTAATCCCGCAATTCCAGCACCTACTATTAATATAGGTGTTGTTTGAGCCATTGCCCTTTCCCCACCCTTGAAGAAATTAGACGCTGCCATTGCTCCAGCAAATCCTAAACCTCCTTGTAACAAGCGACGGCGAGTAGTCCGAAAGTTTCTACCTTTCGCTTCTCTCACCATCCCCAATAATTCATCAGTGGGAATACCTGTTTTTCTAGACATTTTGGCAATGCTATAAGCATGACGCAGCATTTTCATCAAGGAAGATTTAGCCATAGTTTAAATCCTTTAATTATTAAGTATTAATTTTGTATTTAATGTTTATAGATAAATATTATGACTGTAGTAAGATAACACTACCAATAAACTCAAAAGGAAAATTTTAAGATAATGTTAACTATTGACACTCTATTTGATGAAAATTTTTATTTGGCCTTAAATCCCGATGTTATAGATGAAATTGCTGCGGGAAATTTTAGTAGTGGATTAGAACATTTTCTAAATGTCGGTCAATTTGAAAATCGAGACCCAAACGCTTTATTTGATACTAGCTTTTATCTAGAAACTAATACTGGTGTACTTGCTGCTACTCAAGAAGGTAGGTTAACTGCAGTAGAACATTTTCTAGAATTTGGTCAATTTGAATTTCGCGACCCTAGTCCGATTTTTAATAATGCTTTTTATATCTCAGATCCGGAGTTAGCTACAGCATTAGAATCAGCAAATTTAACTCCTTTTGAACATTTTGTCAGATTTGGTCAATTTGAATTTCGTGACCCTAGTATTTTGTTTGATACAGGATTTTATCTTACTGAAAATCCTGATGTAGTGGAATTATTAAATAATGGTATATTTGCCAGTGCAATTCAACATTTTATTGTAGTCGGTTTGCCACAAAATCGTTTGAGTACGCCTCCAGATTTTCGAGATGATTTATTGAATCTTACTGATAATTTAGGTGTTTTAGGAACGGCAGGAGTGAATGATTTTGTTGGAGATGGAAATCCAGTTGATATTTATAATTTTATTTTGAATACTTCTAGTAGTTTAGATGTGGTATTAAGTGGTTTGAGTGGGGATGCAGATATAGAGTTAATTGAGGATATTAATAATAATGGAGTTGTAGAAGCTTTAGAAGTTTTTGCTGAGTCAAGAAATGTTGGCAATGTTGATGAGACAATAGCTTTGGATTTCTTGCCAGAGGGTAATTATTTTGTCAGAGTTTCTCAGTTTGACGGTAATACAAATTATTCCTTGTCTTTAGAAGCTAATCCAATTTAGATCGAATTTATTTTTTGATCAGAAATAGGGTTTGCTGATTAAATCTAAAAGCATTGTACAGATAAAGGCTGTAGCCTTTTTGGAGTGGAAAAAGCTCAAAAAGCCAGTATTTTGGGATGATTATAGGAGAAAAATCAAGGGAAAATTTTTCCGACTACCTCATCTATAATTCCCATTTCTTCTGACTCCTGATCCCCCTCAAGGGAGCTATGCTTTATAAACATCTTTCTTAACATAAAATTTGACATGCGCAGAGAAGTTATGCATTTGCTATTCAATGGATATTTAGGAAGAATAAATGTATTTAAAAATACGTTTTTTTTCCTGCAAGTCGTAATGAATGCGCTTACTCTCCCCCCACCTCCCATCTCCCCATCCCCCTATCAAAAAAGGGTTTTAGGAGTTCCTTATAAGGGATAGCTCTAGGGAGGGGTTAGGGGTGGGTTGACTCCTCCCCTCACTTATAAGATTTTTTCAGCAAACCATAAAGATTTTTGATCGACTTTCAATTAAAGTAGAGATGTTGGGTACAACATCTCTACTTATTTTGTAGAGATCATATATAGGAATCAGGAATCAGATGTGAGAATTGAAGTGTTTCTTAAAAGAAGAGATTATAGCAGTTATATTATTAATTTATATACATTTTTTCCTTCTTCTCTGTTCCCTGTTCCCTATTCCCGAACAATCTCGAATATCTCACAACTCAAATTATATTGCTATATATTTGCAATTATTAATGTACAGACTAATATCTTATCCCTAAACAACTAATAAAATTTGAAAAATTATCGATTTATTAACCTTTAATATCAAGTTCAGATAATCAGTTATAAAGAAACTTCATTTTAGATGTTCACGACAAATTTGGCTACATTGCTGTTGCCTATTTTCTATTTTTTGTTGTTTATTTTCTGTTTTATGTTGCCTAAAATAAAAAACTTTGGTAGTGCATCAATGTTGATAAAAGCTGTAGTATTAAGTTAATTAAAATTTTTTTCAAGATCAAAAATTTATATTGTACCTAATCCAAACATTAATACTGAATTAGTCAAATCTCCAATAGTAAACTCATTTACCTGATAACTGAAATGACATATCCAACTCAATCTCTAGAATTTCCCAGTGGTCCAGTTCCCCTTAATTCAAAATTTTATATGGAACGCCCCCCTATTGAAGAAGAAGCTTATAATGCTATTTGCCAACCAGGGAACGTTATCAGGATTCGAGGGCCGAAAAAAATGGGAAAAAGTTCTCTTGTGAATCGAATTATTGTTTATGCTCAAGAAATTAGCTACAAAACTGTCAATATAGATTTTCAACAAGCTGATGAGTCAGTTTTTAGTAATTTGAATAAATTTTTACGTTGGTTTTGTGCAAATGTTAGTTTACAACTGAAAATTGATAATATTTTAGATGATTTTTGGGATGAAGATATTGGTAGTAAAGTAAGTTCTACCCTCTATTTTGAAGAATATTTACTGACAGAAATTGAGACTCCAATTGTTTTAATCTTAAATGAGGTAAATATATTATTTGAACATATCAAAATTGCTCAAGATTTTTTCCCTATGTTACGCTTTTGGTACGAAAAAGCCCAACAAAATGACATATTTGAAAACCTGAGATTGATAGTAGTTCACTCCACAGAAATTTATATTAAGTTAAATATAAATCAATCTCCATTTAACATAGGATTACAAATTAAGCTCCCAGAATTTAATCTAGAACAAATTAAAAAATTAGCACTTGTTCACGGACTAGATTGGTCAGAGGGAAATGAAGCAGAACAATTAATGGCAATGGTAGGGGGACATCCTTATTTAGTACGTCTAGCTCTTTATTATTTATGTCAACAAAATATGAGTTTAGAGCAGTTGTTATTAGAAGCTCCTACTCATACTGGAATTTATAATAACCATTTACGAAATTTATGGGAATATTTACAGGAAAAACCAGAACTTTTAGCTGCATTTAAAAAGATTATCAGAGAAAAAAATAGTATCCGTTTAGAAAATATACTTGTTTACCAGTTAGATAGTTTAGGCTTAGTAAAATTAAATGGCAATGAGTGCATATATTCTTGTGAGTTGTATCGGATTTACTTCCAGGAAGAAATTAACAGAATGGAACTAGAGAATCAAGATCGCCTCGAACAATTAGAACAAGAAAACAAAAAGTTAAAAAATTTGGTCAATATTGACTCTCTAACTGAAACTTATAATCGCCGTTACTTCGATGAACATCTGAATTTAGAATGGCAAAGAATGGCTCGCGAACAAATGCCCTTATCTTTGATTTTATTAGATATTGACTGTTTCAAACTTTATAATGATACTTATGGGCATCAAGCTGGAGATAATTGTTTACAAGAAGTTTCCCGAACAATCTGTAATTGCTTGAAGCGACCAGCAGATATAATGGCACGTTATGGAGGTGAAGAATTTGTCATAATTTTGCCTCAAGTTGATACAAAAGGTACATTTTATGTAGCTACAAAAATCAGCAATGCCATTAAATATTTAGGAATTAAAAATATTAAATCTAAGGTGACACTAGGTATTGTTACTGTTAGTATGGGAGTAGCTTGTACTGTTCCTAATTATCAAGATAATCCTGCTATATTAGTTAGGGCAGCGGATGAAGCACTTTATCAATCTAAAGAGCAAGGACGCGATCGCATTAGTATTAGTCCTTTTCTCAATTTTGGGGAGTAATACTGTTTCACTAAATTGAGAATTGAGAATGCCAGATTTGCGATTGCTAAAAACTTTGATAAAACAACAGTTTCAGGCAATTATTTGACATTTAAAGTTTGAAACTATTTGTGACATCCTTAAAGTGAATTGGTATTAAGAGTCAAGATGAACTGGGAGTTACAGAAGAAGTGGTCGAAAAATAGCCCCTTAATTTTTCTGTTTCCCTTTACCTCAAAATCTTCACTTTTTGAGCTTTTTTCACCCAAAAACTGGTACTTTTTCATCACCTAAAATCGCCAATACCTTTATCTGCCAGTTTTTTGATATTTAATCAGGAAACCCTAATTAATCCCCAAAGCTTTAAAGCCTCTCCTAATAATTTATAATTATCCATTATTCATTAATGACATAAACCTCTATCACTTTCTTCAATTTCACTATTAGTTTGCAAATAATTACGCACCCAGTTACAAGCATAGGTTAGTTCATCTAACTTGAGAATATTTTCTAGATCCCAAATCATGCCTTGTTTTTGGCTCACCGAGGCAATTTGTTTACCATCTGGACTGAAGGCAATTCCATTTATGGTTGTGGTGTGTCCAAACAGAGTTTTGAGCAACCTACCATCTTTATGCCATAACTTAACTGTATTATCTGCAGAAGTAGTTGCAATTATCTTTCCATCAGGACTAAAGGTAACTTCCCAAGTAGGAGTCTCGTTATTTTCGATGCTCTCGATCAGTCCTCCGTTCCTCTCCCAGAGTTTAATTGTGCCATCTTCAGAAGCAGAAGCAATTATCTTTCCATCAGGACTAAAAGCAACCCCCCAAACTGATGCACGATGACCGCTCAAAGTTTTCAATAATTCTCCTTTTCTAGACCAGAGCTTAACAGTAGAGTCCATAGAAGCAGAAGCAATGATTTCGCCATCAGGACTAAAAGCTATTCCTACAACTGAGTTAGTATGATCCTTTAAAGTATTCAATAACTCCCCATCTTGACTCCAGAGTTTAATAGTAGTATCCCATGAAATTGTAGCTAAAGTTTTACCATCAGGACTAAAAACAATTCTCCAAATACCTTCTTGATGTCTAGTATCAATAGTCTTCAGGAGTTCTCCATCGAAAGACCAAAATCTCATTTTTCTATCATCACTAGCTGAAGCTAAAGTTTTACCATCAGGACTAAAAGCAACTCCACAAGTTCTTCCTTCATGTCCTGTCAGAGTTGTTATCAATTCACCATTTCGATGCCAAAGTTTAATTGTTTTATCTGACGAAGTAGTAGCAACCACTTTACTATCAGGACTAAACGCAACCCCGCAAACCCTATTACGATGACCTATGAGGGGCAAAAATAAACTGCTGAATGGCTTCCATAATTTTACAGTTTGATCTGTGGCAGATGATATTAAAGTCTGACCATCAGGAGCATAAACAAGTCCCCACACTTTATCCTGATGACCAGTGAAAGTTTTGAGTAACTGTCCGTCTAGAGACCAAACTTTAACTGTTTTATCGTCAGAAGCAGAAGCTAAAGTTTTACCGTCAGGACTAAAAACTACTTTCCGAACTACGTCTGTATGACCCCTAATAGTTTTAAGCAACCTGCCATCTTTGTGCCAAAGTTTCACTGTTTTATCCGCAGCAGCAGATGCTAATATTTCCCCATCTGGACTAATAGCAACGTCGAAAACTACTGTATTATGTGCTTTCAAAGTTCTTAATAACCTACCATCTTGATGCCATATTTTGACAGTTCTATCTGTGGAACTGCTAGCAAGTGTCTCGCCATCAGGACTAAAAACAACCGCCCAAACTCTTTCCTGATGTCCGGTGAGGGTTCTAAGTAATGTGCCGTCTCGATGCCAAAGTTTAACAGTGCTATCTCCTGCAGCAGATGCGATAGTCTCTCCATTGGGAGAAAAGGCGACTCCATAAACTTTGGCATCATGCGCATTCAGAACTTTGTGTAATTTGCCATCTTGATGCCAGAGCCTAATTTTACCATCTGCTGTAGCAGATGCGATGATTTTATCGTCGGGACTAAAAGCTAATTCCCAAATTGCTGTAGGATGTTCAAATATAGTTGGCAACAACTTACCATTTTTCTGCCAGAGTTTTATAGTTTTTTCATCATTGGTAGCCATCATTTCTCCATCATTGCTGATAGCAATTTTTAATGTTCGATGTTTATGCCCAATGAGGCGGTTATATTCATCTGCTGTATATATAGCTCTTTGCAATGCTAACTTTACTTGAGCTTCTATTTCTGGCTGTAGCTGATTTTTGTAACGATACTCTTGTAACTTTTTTTGTGCTTTTATTGCTTGTATCAATGCGTCTAATTTCTGTTCTGATGCAAAACTCCCCTTTGCAGCAGCAATTAAAGCTTTAATTTCACTAAGTCTGGCTTGATTTTCACTTTGTAATGCTTTACGATATTGCTGAAAAGTTATTACTCCTAACCCGACAGTAACTAATAATGCCATACTTAATGTTCCGAGTAAAAATCTTTGAAGTTTGGCTGTTTTTTTCTCTTGAATAACTTTTTGTTTTTCTGCTTCTAATCTTTTTTGTTCTTCTATTAACCTAGCTTCTACTTCTTTAGTTCTTGCAGCTTCTAAATTTAATTGCACCTGTTCTCTATCTAATGCCACGGAAGCAGCCAAAAATTGATAATCTAAATCACTTAAACTTTTACCATGTGCCCACAGTTGAGCATCAACTAAAGCATTTCCTGTTAATAGTCGTGAACTATCCTGTTTTTCCGATTTTATCCAAGCATCAAAAGTCTGATTATAAGGTCGCAGTAAACTTAATTTTTGATTTACCCATTCTAAGTTAAATACTTCTTCATATATCCGATTTTTGACCTTGATAAATCCTGATTCTTTGACGACCAAACCAGACAAAATTAATTCTATTTGTTCCTGATTATCGTCTACTCTTACTTCTTTGCCTAAGAGAATTTCATTATATATTCCTAATAATCTTCCCAACTTTTCTGGATAATACTCTATGCGGTTTTTAATAGTTCTTAAATGTTCTGGTTCGTCTTGAGATTCCCAGTTATATAAAACCTTTGTTCTGACAATACTCTCTACCCAAAATGCTTCTTGTCCTGGTGGAATTGTGACTATTCCTGCTGCTGCATCGTGACTGGTAGTTACTACTAAATCGCATAACTTTTGTGTGAGAAATGGTTGCCCTCCTGTCCATGCTAAAATTTGTTGGAGGATTAATTTAGTATTGCCTTCTTTAACTTCTAATCCAGTTGCTAATGGAGCTATTTCTTCTAGGGTAAATCCATGTAATTCTATCGCTGTACCAATATTAAATGGGGTTCTTTTCCGGTCTTGGATTAAATCTGATGGTGTGGCAACTCCAAATATGGCAAAAGTTATGCGATTATATTCTGGGTTAATAGCCCTTTGATTATAACAGTAACGAATCAAAGTAAAGAAATCATCTATAGGAAAACCTAAACTGAGAATACTATCAATTTCATCAATAAAAATACAAATATTTTCTGTGGGAAATTCTACTAAAAGTACATCAGAAATATATTTACTTAATTTTTGTAATAACGATATTTCTCCTATTTCTTCCCACCATTTTTTTAACGGAACTTTCCTTGTCAGTTTGAAACTACGAGAGAGGTCAGTGACTATACCTTTATACCATTGTAGAGGTGTAATATTTTCACTGCCAATATTAGTCATATCTACAGTGGCACATTTAAAGCCTTCTTCTTTAAGTCGATCTTGAGTGCGGACTAATAGGGAAGATTTACCCATTTGTCGGCAGTTAAGAACGTAACAAAATTCTCCTCTTTTTAAAGCTTGATAAATTTCAGTGTCAGCTTTACGAATAACATAAGTGGGAGAATTTGTATTTAGACTACCACCTACCTGGTATATGTAATTAGTCATAATTAATCTGCTATATAAAAAAAGTGCTGTAAGTTGCGTTTATTTATGCTTAGATTATGTCCGGTTGAATAGTTATAATTAAAGTTTGTAGTAGGGCTTCAGCCCTATCCATAACTTATGGCTAAAGCCCTACTACAAACAAAAACTTTTCTATCACTGATTAGAAATAACTAGAGATGATTCAGGAGTCATATCAAGTCCGGTAGCATCAGTATTGTAAGTAAGGGTAAGGAAGAAGGAAGAAGTAAGAAGGAAGAAGGCTTAAAAGCTGGAAAAAACTTAAATTTCCTGTAGATATTTACCCTAACTTTTACACAAACGATACCAGCGGACATGATATCAGGAGTCATAAAAAATGGTTTGAATATAATTTTTTAGGTCAGAAATTATCTTTTTTGTAAAAGGGATATCTCCTTTAAAGTATTTTATAGCAGTTTTCATTAATATAGAGTACAGAGATTTGGGTTGAAAGGAAGAAGGCTTTAGTTATCTAGGAGAGAAGGAAGAAATTTTGTAGTCTACCTTTGTGAAAACCGCTATAATAAGACTGATTATTTGTAACACTTTTTTCAAACTGGTATACCAATCCTATTTCAATTGTAATATTTTTAAAGTTTGTAATAGGGCTTCAGCCCTAAGTATATATCGGGCTGAAGCCCTACTACAAACAAAAACTTTTTTATCAGCGATTATCCGGACATGATATTTAGAAAAAAATACAAAATAGCTAAAATATCCTCAAGCATTTCAGTTTCTGGAGAAAAATCTTTGCTATTCAAAACTAAAGGAAGCAATCTCACGATTTTTAGAGATTGCTTCCCTACAGAAAAAAACTATTCAACTAATCAAAGTTAAAAAATCGCCAATTTCTTAACCTCGAAGTTTCTCTGACCAAACACGAGTCGGCAAACCCCAAACATAAATAAATCCTTCCGCCGCTTTATGGTCAAACTCATCCTCCGCACCATAAGTTGCTAAGTCAAAACTATACAAGGAATTACCAGACTGACGACCAACAACCATCGCATTACCCTTAAATAACTTCACCCGCACAACACCAGTCACCCTTTCCTGAGTCTGCTGAATAAAAGCATCCAACGCGCCCTTCAACGGACTAAACCACAAACCGTTATAAACCAACTGACTGTAAGTTTCCTCAATACCACGCTTATAACGAGTTACATCAGCAGTCAAAGTTAAACTCTCTAAGTCACGGTGCGCTTGAATTAACACCCACATTGCTGGAGACTCATAAATTTCTCGTGACTTAATCCCCACTAGACGGTTTTCAATCATGTCAATTCGACCAATACCATGACTTCCCGCTATCTGATTAAGTTGAGTAATCAACTCAATGCCACCTAAACCTTGACCATTCAGACTAACAGGAATACCTTTCTCAAAACCAATCTCTATATATTCTGGTTCGTTAGGAGTATCGGCGATCGCCTTGGTCATTCCATAAACTTCTTCTGGAGGTTCTACCCAGGGATCTTCCAACTCACCAGCTTCTATCGCCATCCCCAATAAATTTTTATCAATACTGTAAGGGGAAGATTTTTTCACAGGAGCAGGAATGCCATATTTTTCACCATAAGCAATAGTCTCCTCCCGACTCATTCCCCACTCCCGCGCAGGTGCTAGAATTTTAATTTGAGGATTTAGTGCAGCAATAGCAACATCAAACCTTACTTGGTCATTACCCTTTCCCGTACAACCATGAGCAATAGCATCAGCACCATATTTTTCTGCTGCATCTACTAATATTTTGGCAATTAAAGGTCGAGCTAATGCTGTTGCCAGAGGATAGCGATTTTCATACAGAGCATTTGCTTGAATAGCGGGAAAAGCATATTCTTTAATTAAAGGTTCAATAACATCTATTACTAGAGATTCTACTGCACCCGAATCTAATGCTTTTTTCTGAACTGCTTCTAACTCATCTCCCTGACCTAAATCTGCAGCAAGGGTAATAACTTCTTTGACTCCCCACTCATTTTTCAGGTAGGGAATACAAACGGAGGTATCTACTCCACCAGAATAAGCAAGTACAACTTTATTGGCACGACTCATGGATTTTTCTGTAAAATTAACAACTGAGTTTTGATTATCAGACTAAAACTATATGATTATTGTCAGGTAAAGTACAGATTCTTGAGTCTATCTTAATAGTTGGACTTACAAAAGTGGGAAATATAGCACTATGCGAAATTGACAAGTCAGTAGGGGTGATTTCCGTTTGTCATGCTCCGCATTGATGTCGGCGAGAGCCGAAACGCTGCGCGACATGAAAAGTGAAGCTTTGCAGAATGCAAAACGTGAATCACCCGTACAAAAGTCAGAAGTTATAAGTAATCAAGTAATCTCTGACTAAGTTTTCGATACCTAAATGCTGTGCAAACAACATTTAGTAATCTCGAGGCGCTATGTATGCTTCGACTGCTATATAGTCTGACAAAGGAGATGATTTAAGGAGTTTGTCAAGGGCAATAGTTATAGAATAGTTTTTTTATATTCTGGGACTTTACACTTCATACCCCACTATTCAAGAAAAAGTATAAATTTTTCTTAAGTCTTTATTTCCCTTTTTATCCCACTCAGGAGAAAAATGTTTTTCAGTGTAATTATTCCTACTTATAATCGCAAACAAATTTTAGAAAAATGTCTTCGCGCTCTGGAAAACCAGATTTACGACCAACTTATCTCCCAATATGAAGTAATAGTTGTTGATGATGGTTCGACAGATGACACTATCTCTTGCTTAAAGGCCAAAGCAACGGAATTTCCTCATGTCCAACTTTTGGTTCAATCTCACCAAGGGCCAGCAGCAGCTCGAAATTTGGGGGTTGAAAAGGCGAAAGGAGATTTTATTATTTTTATTGATAGTGACTTGGTGGTGACAGATTCTTTTCTACAATCACACGCAAATAGTTTAGTTAGTTCAGGCTCAGACAATGTATTTACTTATGGCAGAGTAATAAATACTTGTAATTTTGATTTTCCTACTTCAGAGCCTTATAAATTAACAGATTTTTCAGCAGCTTTTTTTGCGACAGGAAATGTGGCGATCGCTCGTCATTGGTTAATTGAAGCAGGGTTCTTTGATGCTCGTTTTCAACAGTATGGTTGGGAAGATTTGGAGTTGGGAGTTAGGTTGAAAAAATTGGGTTTAAAATTAATTAAATGCCCGGATGCTGTTGGTTATCATTGGCATCCTCCTTTTTCTTTAGAACAATTACCAGGAATGATTGAAAGAGAAATTCAAAGAGGAAAAATGGGAGTTTTGTTTTATCAAAAACATCCAACTTGGGAAGTTAAAATGATGATTCAAATGACTTGGATACATAGATTTTTATGGGGGATTTTGTCATTGGGTGGCAAATTAAATGAAAAGACAATGGCTATTTTTTTGCAATGGTTAATTGACCGAGGAAAATCACAGTTAGCTTTGGAAATTTCTCGGATATTTTTAAATTGGTATAATGTAAAAGCTGTTTACGCTGCTTATGGAAATATAGAGAATCTATAGTTAAAATTAAGGGGATATTACTTTTTCTATTGTTTTATTAAAGCAGAATCAACTATTGTTTTCTTATCCTTCATTAAAAGATTACTTTCTAGTAGCAAATTAGCTATATTAAGAGCTAACATCTCATTCATTTTTGCAGAATAATGAACCTTATCAACATATAGTGGCTCTTGTAATTTTTCTTGTATGTCTGCTAACCAAAGAAAATTATCCCCTAAAGGTTTTTCCTCAATAAGTTTCGCCATATACTGATATCCGTATTTTGAGTAACTGTGTTTGCCGAAATGGTTTCCAGCAAATAAATGGTAATTCAGGTTGTATTTGTAAGTAGGGACTGGTTGCCATACAAATACAGGGGATACATTATAGGCAGCAGTTACTGCCTCAATTAGTTTTTTATTATTTAGGTATCTATTAACTATATTATCAATTAGAGATTTATCATTGTATATATCTTCATCAAAATCTTTCTCTTTCTCTTTTTCTTTATTTGTTAAATTTGTGCTAACTCTATCTTTGAGAAATTTAGCCAGTTTTGTCATTGGCAATTTCTTCAATAGCGACAACTCCAAACTTTCTTTTTTTCCTTCAGCATCGACAAAGGATTGGAATCTTTTTGTATACAAAGGTCGATCATTATAATAATAAAAGTCATTTAAGCCATCTACAAAAACTGCCACATCTGGAATGAAACCTGAAACCAAAAGTCTTTGTAAAAGTATCAATTCTTGAGTAGAATAGTAATTTCCTCTACCAAAGTTATAGACTTTAACATTACGTTCTAGCTTATTTGAAAGAAACTCCTGTAAATATGATGCTACAGTTTGCTCATCTTTGACTCCATACCCAAATGTTGTAGATCCTCCAAAAATAAAGATATTAAAATTATTCCTATTTGGAGGCCAAGCACCCTGATTTTTTGTGATTCTGAAGCCATTTAAACTAACATTAACATAAGTCCCAGAATAAGGTCTTTCTTTAAATTGTGTAAAAGCTTCGTAGATATATTTCCTAGACCAAGTTTCATTTAGCAATTTCTCCATAGCTTCTTCACTCAAATCGGGATAAACTTTTTTTAATTTAGGATTGCCATATTTTCTAGATACTGGATTACTTGTAAAAGAAAAAGATTCTTGGATTTGAAAAATTCCCCATAATCCAATATTGAGTATTGCGAGAAAGACAAAAGTATTAAGTAAAATCAAGGCTAACTCTTGATAAGCTTGTAATAATTTTTGTAATTTTTTCATGGCTAAAATTATGGCTATTTGATTATAAGTTATAGGATCAATGTGTTCAGATAGAGGAAAATTAAATCCTAGACATAGGAGTGAAAAAGATCGGGAAAATTACAGTTAGCTTGAGAAATTTATCAAATATTTTTAAATTGCTATAATGTACAACCTGTTTATACTGCTGATGCCAATATTGAGAATTCTAGTTAAGAAGAGATAATGATTGAACCAGATTTTCCTCATATTATGCTTACTTTTGAATATAAAGGTTGGAAGGTTGAAATTGACCAAGGTGAAATGAATGGATATCCTACTTATGCAGTTTGGGCTAATTATAAATTAGGTTGTGTTGTTGCAGTACCTTATGCTTCTTCTCGACAAGAGGCAGTTAAACGTGCCAAGCAATGGATTGATGCTCGAAATAATCAGAAAATAATTTAGACGATCTATCTATAGCAATCCTATTTTAGTTGTAATATTTTGGTGGTAGGAGCGATTCACGAATCGCTCCTACAGGAGTCATAATTTTAAAGATTTTTCCTTTAGATTAACTGTTATAAAAATTTTCACAACCAATTTACGATTGCTATATAAATCTATAGAGTTTCTCGAAGCGATCGCTAAAACTTATTTTTCTTCTTTCCTAAAAACCTAGAAATTAATAGCTTACCAGGAGAATAATTCCTATGTGATGTATGATGAATAATAATTAATCATATC
Source organism: Dapis purpurea BLCC-M126 (assembly GCF_050015975.1). Taxonomy (NCBI): domain Bacteria; kingdom Bacillati; phylum Cyanobacteriota; class Cyanophyceae; order Oscillatoriales; family Microcoleaceae; genus Dapis; species Dapis purpurea. Next base: position 21,297 of record NZ_JBNHER010000330.1, read on the forward strand.
AGGTATTTCAATGAGTACAGCAACTTATATAAATGACGGTGAATTTGATACACTTTTAACTTCTGAGGAAATCTTTGTCGTAGATTGTACTGCATCCTGGTGTGGTCCATGTAAGAAAATTAGTCCTTACATTGACCAGCTAGCTGAAGAATATCAAGGTCGTGCCAAAGTAGTTAAACTTGATATTTCTGAAAACAAAGAAACTGCCTCTAAATTCAGTATTCGTAGTATTCCGGCAGTGATGTTTTTTAAAAGTAGTGAACTTGTGGAAAATATAGTTGGGGTTTCTCCTTATGAAACTTACAAGACAGCACTTGATAAGTTACTTTAATTGTTCTATTAAGTAAGTCAGCTTTAAAAATTATCGTTTTTTTTTAGTGTTTGAGAGCTACTTAATTTATTGAATTTATTGCTCAACTTTTTTAGCGATCGACTGGTAATAGAAAATCTCAAAAGTTTGCCTAGATATCTTGAAAAAAAAGTTTTTGAACCTAGGTAAAAACACAAAAAAATTGTTTAATTTACTACAGCTATAGGGAGGTTCCTAAGAACCTCTCTACTCTCCTCAATCTTCATTTTTTTCTATTAGACATCTCCGATAATCAAAAATAAAATCAATTATAGCCTAGAAATAATCAATTATTTCTCCCTACTCCCTACTAGCTCTTTTCCGGAGAGGTATATTAAGTAAGATTTGCTGAATAAATCTGAAAGTTTCTACAGATAAAGCTTTTGGCATTTTTAAGTCTGGAAAAAGTGCGTTTATTTGAGTTGAAAAGCCTCAAAAAGTCAGTATTAACAGCAAGATTTGGACAGAGAAATTGAGGAATAGTTCTAACTCCTGCCTTCTCTACATTCCCCATTCTTCCTGTCTCCTGTCTCCTGTCTCCTACCCTTACTCATAAGACTTGTTCAGCAAACCCTAAGTAAGAATTGCTACATAAATCTATAACTAATAGATATCATAAGTTGAGAAGTGCTGCGAAAGCTTGAAAAAAGTGCAATAAAATGACTAAAATCTAGCTCAAAAACCTGGGATTTTGGGCAAAATATTTGCTGATAGCTGACTGCTAAGAACTGAATGCTTACTAAAACATTCATTTTTAGAAATCGTATAAGTGAAATGAAATATAAGTTGGTAACACATATAAATGATTCTAGACCGCAGCAATAATTTCAATAATCCATAATTCAAGGATATTTATTTCGCTTACCGAATAATTAATAATTAATATATTAAATAATTCACCCTTTAAAGCCTCTCCTTTTTAAGGATAAAAAAGTACCAGGATATTTCCTGATATTCAATTCCCGTATGGTTTTAACCAGAGGTAATTATCCATTATCAATTATCCATTATCAATTATCAATTATCCATTATCCATTATCCATTATCCATTATCCATTATCCATTATCCATTATCCATTAT
>NZ_JBNHER010000331.1:0-41522 GCF_050015975.1 Dapis purpurea BLCC-M126
GCTTTAAACCAGAATTATTTAATTATTAATTATTAATAATTAATAATTGGGTAAGGCATTGGTCTGCAAAACCGATCATCAGGGGTTCAACTCCCCTCCCAGACTCCAAATAAGGCAGTGTAGCTTAATGGTAAAGCGCCAAGCTCATAACTTGGTCTATTCAGGTTCGATCCCTGTCACTGCTATAGCAACTAACTGTTTACTAGAGCGGATTAGTTGTTGTACTGGCTCACAATGAAAATTGCTATGAGTGGAGATGGTGTAACAACTCCCTTCCCAGACTCAAAATAAAGCAGTGTAGCTTAATGGTAAAGCACCAAGCTGATAACTTGGTGAGTGTAGGTTCGATCCCTGCCACTGCTATAGCAACTAACTGTTTACTCAAGCGGATTAGTTGTTGTACTAGCTCAAAATTAAAATAGCTATGAGTGGAGATGGTGTAACGATAACATTTCGGTCTCCAAAACCGACGATCTAGGTTTGAATCCTAGTCTCCGCGCCAATATAAATACTTTTAGGAGAGGTGGCCGAGTGGCTTAAGGCATCTTCCTGCTAAGAAGAAACGGTTGAATCACCGTCGTGGGTTCAAATCCCACTCTCTCCGTTGTGTAGTGTATTTTGGTTTTGCTGAAAACACTATGCAGTTATTGGATCAGCTCGCCTATTAGAGAGGGCAACAGTCTGTAAAACTGTCGCTTAATGCTGTGCAGGTGCAAATCCTGCCTGATCCACCTTTTTAACAGTTATCAGTTATCAGTTATCAGTCATCAGTTGACAGTTAACAGTTAATGTTTTTATCGTTATAACTACTTTATGGGAACGTGGTGTAAACGGATAACACGCCAGTCTACGAAACTGGATACTTGGGGGTTCAACTCTCTCCGCTCTCGTTATCTCCCGGTAGCTCAGTTGGTAGAGCGCCTGTCTGAAGAGGAGGAAGTCGTCAGTTCGATACTGACCTGGGGGATATCCTAGAAATAGCTGTTATAGTCATTCTCAATTCTGAATTCTCTATTCTCAATTCTATAATAATACACCCCTGTAGCCCAATAGGAAGAGGCGCTAGACTTAGGATCTAGATGTTGCTGGTTCGATTCCAGTCAGGGGTATTGGTGACACGCGGAGATGGAGCAAGAGTGGCTCAGTAGGCTCATAACCTAAAAATCAGTGAGTGCAACTCTCACCTCCGCCACCAAATGCAGGTGTAATGTAATCAGCAACATGAGACTTTTGTAAAGTCTTCTTATGAGTGCAAATCTCACCACCTGCTTACGAGACCTGTATGGTTTCGTTATTGAAGTTGTTAGTATATAAAATCTGACTTCTGACTTCGGTAAAACGGTGTTAATATTCCCTATCACCTGATAACTGATTTAATGCTCTGTAGCTCAGTGGTAGAGCAGTCGCCTGTTAAGCGAACGGTCGTAGGTTCAATCCCTACCGGGGCAGCTATTTAATGTCAAAGTCTTAAATCATTTGATTATTACTTCTAATATCATGTTCGTTAGAACACTTATAATTAGGCTAGTATTTGGGCTAAAGCCCAAATACTAAGTCTTGTAAGGGCTAAAGCCCAACTACAAACAAAAACTTTATTGTAAGTAATTATCCGAACATGATATAACTTCTTATTTCTCTATTGAGGAGTGGTCTAATGGTATGACATCGCTCTTTGAAAGCGAAAATGCAGGTTCGATCCCTGCCCCCTCAGTTACTATACTCCTGTAGCCAAAATGGTAGAGGCGGTTGTCTCAAAAACAACTTATGTGTGAGTTCAAATCTCATCAGGAGTATCAACATTTGCTCCTGTGGCGGAATAGGCAGACGCGGCAGACTTAAAATCTGTTTTAATTTTGTGGGTTCGACTCCCACCAGGAGTATTTTGAAACAAAACTTTTAGGGACTAAGAAAAAATACTTAAATTTTCAAGTACTCATCAAACAAAGCCATAATAAATTAATTATATTAGTTAATTTAGTTGGACAAAAATTGGCCTTGACTGGCATTTTTTACAGGGTAATTAGAGTTTTATATGATAAGCTAATGTCTCTGTGGCATAAAAACCTCAGAAACTTGATAAATTACAGAACTTTTTAGGATGATGAGGTATAATGGATTAATTTTATGTTGCCTATAGCTTGTTATTTGTTGCTTGTTGCCTGTTGTCTAAAGTCCTAAAATTTTGTATTTCATCAACGCTAAAACTGCTGTAAGCTTTTTTTTCAATCAACTTCATTAATGAAAATATTACACAGCAAGGATTTCAAGATATTCATGCAACAAAGACGGTGGTAATGATTTTATATAATTAATCTAGGTGTAATTCATTACCTTTAGTCTAATTAACTAATGCAGAAAATTCTGAACTATCAACTCCTAGAAGAAATTTATGCCAGCGATCGCACAATTGTCTATCGCGCCTATGCCGAATTATACGAAAAATTAGTCATCCTCAAACTTCCCAATCATCCCTATCCTAATTTTCATTCCTTAACTCAATATCGCAACGCTTATACCCTGGTGAAAAACTTGAACTTTCCGGGAGTAGTAAAAATGCTAGCTCTGGAAAAATTTGAGCAACGTTTAATGTTGGTAATGGAAGATTTTGGTGGGATTTCTCTGGAAAAATACGTCAGTAACGCCAATCTTTCTAACTGGATAAATGCAACAGGCATAAATCAATTTTTCAACATAGCTCTACAAATAATTAACCCCCTAGAAAAACTACACCAAAATCGGATTATTCATAAAGATATAAAACCACAAAATATTATCATTAATCCCGAAAGCCAACAAATCCAACTAATAGATTTTAGTACCACAACAAAACTGCCCAAAGAAACAGTAGAAATAAAGAATCCCCATACTATGGAAGGGACTCTAGCTTATATATCACCAGAACAAACAGGGAGGATGAATAGAGGTATTGATTATCGGAGTGATTTCTACTCATTGGGAATTACATTTTATCAACTATTAACAGGGCAACTCCCCTTTACTTCCACAGATCCCATAGAATTAGTTCACTTTCATATTGCTCGTCAACCAAAACCGCTCATAGAATTGAATTCCCAAATACCAGAAACCCTCAATTCTATAGTGTTGAAATTAATCGCCAAAATGCCAGAAGCACGTTATCAAACTGTAGTCGGATTACGCCATGATTTAGAAAAATGCCAATATGAGTGGGAAAAGACAAACAAAGTCACAGTATTTGAGCTAGGAAAAAAAGACAGTAGCAACTACTTGATTATCCCAGAAAAACTATATGGAAGAGAGGAAGAAGTAGAAATATTACTAACAGCATTTGACCGAATATCTCACCAAGAAAAATCCCAAAGTGAATTGATGTTAGTGGCAGGTTTTTCAGGGATAGGAAAATCAGCATTAGTCAATCAAATTCATCAACCAATTTTAGAAAAAAGAGGTTATTTTATCGAGGGAAAATTTGATCAATTTCAAAGAGATATACCATTTTCAGCATGGTTAAATGCCTTTGAAGAATTAATTAAGCAAACTTTAAGTGAACCCCAAGAAAAATTACAACAGATTGCCAATAAATTAAAGGAAATACTAGGAGAAGAAGCACAAGTAATCATAGATGTAATTCCGGAATTAGAATTATTGATTGGTCAACAACCACCCGCCACAGAATTATCTCCAAGTGCAGCAGAAAATCGCTTCAATTTATTATTTTCAAAATTTATATCTGTATTTGCTGAAGCAGAGCATCCATTAGTAATATTTTTAGATGACTTACAATGGGCAGACTTAGCTTCTCTGAAGTTGATGAAGTTGGTGATGGAAAAAAGTGAAATTAACTATTTATTATTGATAGGAGCTTACCGAGATAATGAAGTAAATGTCGGGCATCCTTTGATATTAACTATTGAGGAAATTAAAACAACAGGACCAATAGTTAATCAAATAATTCTGTCACCTTTGGGTCAGTCAGCATTGAATAATTTAGTAGCGGATACGATAAACTATTCTTCAGAAAAATCAGTGATACTCACGGAACAAATTTATCGAAAAACAAAAGGAAATCCATTTTTTAGCACTCAATTTATCAAGTCTTTGTACAAAGAAGGATTAATTTTTTATGATGAGCAACAGGAGAAATGGTTGTTCAATTTAGCAAAAATTAAAATTTTAGCAGGCAGTGGAGATGTAGTAGAATTAATGGCTGCCCAAATTAAAAAATTACCTCAATCAACTCAAGAATTATTAAAATTAGCAGCTTGTATAAGTAACGAATTTGACTTGAAAACTCTATCTATTGTGTATGAGAATTCTCTTTCTAAAACTGCCTTGGACTTATGGAATGCTTTATCCGAAGGATTGATTTTACCAGTAGATGAAACCTACAAATTTTATCAGGGAGAAAATGATGATAATTTGCCAGAAATGAGAGATATGAAAACACCAATTTATCATTTTATGCACGACCGGGTGCAACAAGCAGCTTATAGTCTAATTCCCGAACAAAAAAAGCAAGAAACTCATCTAAAAATTGGCAGATTACTTTTAAATAATACAGTAAATGAGGAACTAGAAGAAAAAATATTTGAAATTGTTAATCAACTTAATTCTGGTGTGGAATTAATCACAGAAACAGATGAGAGGGAAGAGTTAGCAAATTTAAATTTAAGAGCAGGAATTAAAGCTAAAGCATCAACTGCTTATCAAGGAGCAATATCTTATTTGAATATAGGGATAAATCTACTAACTAAAAATAGTTGGCAAACACAATATCAACTAACATTAGCACTATATGAATCAGCGGCACAAGCTAACTACTTGAATGGTGAGTTTAAAGAAATGGAGAAGTTGGTGGATATTGTCTTAGAAAAAGCTGATAAAATATTGGATAGAGTCAAGGTCTATGAAATAAAAATACAAGCTTGTATTGCTCAGACGAAACTACCAGAAGCTTTAAGTATAGGTTTATCTGTTTTAGAAATTCTTGGTATCAGCTTTCCTACAAATATAACTGAATCAGATATTCAAGAATACTTGCAAAAAACTAAAAGTAACTTGAGGGGAAAAAATATCTCAGAATTGATTGATTTACCATTATTTAAAGACCCAGAAAAATTAGCAGCACTTCGCATTTTATCATCTCTTGTTCCTATCGCATTTGTTAGCAAAGCAGAATTGTTCCCACTGATTATATGCGGGCAAGTCAATCTATCTTTGCAGTCAGGAATATCTCCATTATTTGCTTTTTCTTGTTCCAACTATGGTTTGCTTTTATGTGCTTTAGAACAAGATATTGATACTGGGTATGAGTTTGGTAGACTTGCCTATAAACTACTAGAAAAATTTAACACTAAAAACTTGATACCTAGAGTATTTCAAGTAGTTTGCATTGGCATAGAACATTGTAAAAATCATGTTCGCAAAACTCTTCTTCATTTACGAGAAGCTTATAAAATAGGTTTAGAAATAGGAGATTTAGAGTATGCTGCTTATAGTATTCTTCACTACTGTGGTCACTCTTACTTTGCAGGTATATCTTTAGATGAACTCAACGAAGACATAGCAAATTATAGCAATTCTCTCAAGCAGCTTAAACAAGAAAATAATTATTATTATAATCAAATTTTTCATCAAGCTATTCTCAATTTACTAGGTGATGCAGAAAATCATGAATTATTATCAGGCAGTGCTTTTAATGAAGAAAATTTTATTCCTTTCTATGAAAATATTAATGACAGTTATGCTTTATTTCAAATCTACTTCAATAAATTAATTATATCTTATTTACTAGGCAATTTTCAGAGCGCTAAATATTATGAAGTCTTAACGGAAAAATATATTGGCGGTGTAACAGGGTTATTTTATATTCCAGTATATTACTTTTATAGTTCACTAACTAAACTAGCTTTTTACCCTAGTGCTACAGTTGACGAACAAAAACAAATACTAGAGCAAATAACCGCCAATGCCGAAAAAATGAAATTCTGGGCACAACACGCACCTACAAACCATTCCCACAAATACTATTTAATAGAAGCAGAAAAACACAGAATACTCCGAGAAAAAATAGCAGCTATTGAAGCTTACGAACAAGCGATCGCTCTGGCTACAGAAAACGAATATGTTCAAGAAGCAGCTTTAGCAAACGAACTGTGTGCCAAATTTTATCTAGAGTGGGGCAAAACTAAAGTTGCTCAAACCTACATGATCGAAGCATACTATGGATATGTTAACTGGGGAGCAGTCGCCAAACTCAGAGACTTAGAAAAACGATATCCACAACTACTCGCGACAGTTTTAGTTTCGTCTTCTGAAAAAAACAACCTCATTAGTAGCAGTAGCTACACCCATAGCTCTGACACCAATAGAGAAAATATTCTGGATCTAGCAACTGTAATTAAAGTTTCTCAAACTTTGTCTGGAGAAGTAAAGATAGAAAATTTACTCTCAACTTTAATTCAACTGATCATGGAAAATGCGGGAGCACAAAAATGCGCTCTCATTCTTCTCAAAGACCAAAAGTTAATCCTCGAAGCAATGAATCATGTTGTAAATACAGCTATCTCTACTGATAATAAACACTATTTCCGAAATTTTGAGCGACCTATCATACCCGTTTCAGCAAGTCAAGAATTACCCCAAGCATTAATTAACTACGTCTGGCGGACTCAAAAATTCCAAGTATTTGATGATGCGACTACAGAAGCAACATGGGTAAACGACTCCTATCTCAAACGACAGCAACCTAAGTCTATATTATGTACTCCTATTACTAAGCAAGGTAAACTTATCGGTATTATTTACTTAGAAAACAATTTAACAACAGGTGCATTTACTCCCGAAAGATTGCAACTATTAGAAATGATTACGACTCAAGCAGCAATTTCCCTAGAAAATGCTTTGCTTTACGATACTTTAGAACAAAAAGTCGAGCAACGCACCCTACAATTAAACGAAAAAAATCAATGTCTAGCTCAAACCCTAGAACAATTAAATGAAAAAAATCAATGTCTAGCTCAAACCCTAGAACAATTAAACGAAAAAAATCAATGTCTAGCTCAAACTCTCAAAGAATTAAAACATACTCAAACCCAACTCATTCAAACTGAAAAAATGTCATCTTTAGGGCAGTTAGTTGCAGGAGTTGCTCACGAAATTAATAATCCCGTCAACTTTATTTATGGCAATCTAGACTATGCTCAAGAATATACTGAAGACTTATTAAGTGTAATTCAAACATATCAAGACAATTATCCCCAACCTGTGGATGATGTCATCGATATTATTCAAGATGTGGAATTAGATTATTTAGTGACAGATTTCCCTAAGCTATTAAATTCTATGAAAGTAGGAACTAATCGAATTAAAGAAATTGTCGAATCTTTACGCAATTTTTCTCGTCTGGATGAATCAGAAGTTAAGAATGTAGATATACATCAAGGCATAGATTCTACTTTGATGATTCTCCAAAGTAATCTCAAAGCTAAACCCCATGAGTCCGAAATTAAAATTGTTAAAAATTACGGTCAATTACCCAAAGTTAAATGCTATCCCGGAGAACTGAATCAGGTATTTATGAATATTATTGGTAATGCTATTGATGCACTACAACCTATGAGAAAAGAATCTGCAAATTCCCCTCCTCAAATTACTATTACGACAAAAATAGAAGCCAAAAATCAAGTCATAATTCAGATTGCTGATAATGGTATGGGTATGAGTGAGGCGGTGCAAAAGCGAATATTTGACCCCTTTTACACCACAAAAGAAGTAGGTAAAGGTACAGGTTTGGGTTTAGCAATTAGTTATCAAGTTATTGTAGAACGTCATGGGGGAATTTTAGAATGTATTTCGACTCCACAAAAAGGTACAGAATTTTTGATGAAAATACCCCTATGACAATAATTATTACAACCAGAAAAACGAAGGAACATTAACAATTTCTTGGAAGTTTCAACTAAAAATTCTCGTTCCCTGCTATTAGAAGCAAAAATTCATACTCATATCCACGCAAATTAGAATTTAATTGTAAAGTGTATACTCCACTCAGAGAAATAACACCTCTCCACTGACTTTCATTAGTTTCCCTTGCCATAAATTGGCCATTAGGATTAATAATTGCCGGAAAGACATCCCCAAAATTTTTGATAGTTAGGGTCTGACCCTGAATCATCTTTACCCGGTAGCTATGATTAGCATTACCAATAATCTCACCTTTAATAATAGCTGTGCCGCTTTCTGGGGAAAAAGTAATCATCTGATCTACTGTTGCACAACTACTACGAGTTCGGTTCTTGGCAACCCAACCTGTAACAGGATTAGTAATTTTTAGCCAACCAGATTGTTCATCTGCAACAGAAACAAAGGTATTATTGTTAAGTTGACCAACTATATTACCTTCTTTAACTTCTGGAGTTCTACGAACATTCAGAGGTGCTTCAGGATCGTCTACTATTGCCATATTAATTTGACATCCTGATGTTGGTGGTGTAATGATAACTAGAGTAGATTTTTGACTAACTAAATCTGAGGAGTTGGGAGTTGAAGATGAGGAATTTAGTTGATCGAAAACAACAATTTGGTTTTTCATATTTTTTGATTTCCTGTGTTTGAACTCTATGTTTTAATGATCTCCTAAATTTTGGAGAAGTGTGATAATTTGAATTATTTATCACAACAATCCTTGTTATTACGGATGGACGTGCATTTTCTTGCACAATGACTAGCGATCGCTCTTTGGAACTGGAATGATATAATTAGTTATCCCACACCTTGCACTCTGCACTAACGAATGTATTTCTAGTGCACAAAAAGGTACGGAATTTATAATCTCAATTCCTCTAGGAGGATAATTATTGGAACCAGAAAAAGGAAAGAAAATTAACAATTTCTTGGAAGTTTCAACTAAAAATTCTCATTCCCTTCTATTAAAAGCAAAAATTCATACTCATATCCACGCAAATTAGAATTTAATTGTAAAGTGTATACCCCACTCAGAGAAATAACACCTCTCCACTCACTTTCATTAGTTTCCCTTGCCATAAATTGGCCATTGGGATTAATAATTGCCGGAAAGACATCCCCAAAATTTTTGATAATTAGGGTCTGACCCTGAATCATCCTGACTCGGTAGCTATGATTACCATTACCAATAATCTCACCTTTAACAATAGCTGTGTCGCTTTGTGGAGAAAAAGCAATGATCTGATCTACTCTTGCAGAACTACTGCGAGTTCGGTTCTTAGCAACCCAACCTGTCACAGGATTAGTAATTTTTAGCCAACCAGATTGTTCATCTGCAACAGAAACAAAGGTATTATTGTTAAGTTGACCAACTATATTACCTTCTTTAACTTCTGGAGTTCTACGAACATTTAGAGGTGCTTCAGGATCGTCTACTATGGCCATATTAATTTTATATCCTGATGTTGGTGGTGTAATGATAACTAGATTAGATGTTTGGCTAACTAAATCTGAGGAGTTGAGAGTTGAAGAAGATGAGGACTTTAAAGGAAAATTACTCATATTAGGAAATGCTAGGGGTGGTAGAACTACAACTGTACTGGAATTAGCAAGAAGACTTGTGATTAGGATTGAAAAACATCCAAACTTACCAATTCCAGTCTTATTAGACCCTTCGACATAGCAAAATAACAATCGGGAAATTTCGGATTAGTTAGTCGAGCAACTCTGCCTTGATTGGCGAAATGTTTTTGGAGAGTTGCTCTAAATAGTCCTTAGAAAAACAACTTCTGACTTCGTTAATTGAGATGTAAACTAAAAATTCTCATTTCCTTCTATTAACACTGAAAATTCATATTCATATCCACGCAAATTAGAATCTAATTGTAAAGTGTATACCCCACTCAGAGAAATAACACCTGTCCACTCACTTTCACTACCTTCCTGTACCATAAGTTGGTCATTAGGACCAATAATTGCCGGAAAGACATCCCCAAAGTTTTTGATAGTTAGGGTCTGACCCTGTATCATCCTGACCCGGTAGTTATGACTACCAGTACCAATAATCTCACCTCTAACAATAGCTGTGTCACTTTTTGGGGAAAAAGTAATAGTCTTATCAACTTTTGCACAACTGCTACGAGTTCGGTTCTTGGCAACCCAACCTGTAACAGGATTAGTAATTTTTAGCCAACCAGATTGTTCATCTGCAACAGAAACAAAGGTATTATTGTTAAGTTGACCAACTATATTACCTTCTTTAACTTCTGGAGTTCTACGAACATTCAGAGGTGCTTCAGGATCGTCTACTATGGCCATATTAATTTTACATCCTGATGTTGGTGGTGTAATGATAACTGAACTAGATTTTTGACTAACTAAATATGAGGAGCTCGGAGTTGAAGATGAGGACTGTAGTTGATGAGAAACTAGGTTGCTATCTAATGTTTGTGTCTGGAAATAATTATTAGCAAGTTGTGACGAACCAGACTGGATTGTGAAATAAGCCATAGAAGTGGCACTCGCAAATCCAGCTATTCCTGTAACGATTAGTTGTCCCATATTCAATGACATAATTTTTAGCTCCTTATCAACTTAATTATATGTTCACTTTTTTAGTCAATTTTAATTTTAATCACAAGCATAACTGTTAACTATTAAAGCAAATATATATTATGAATATTTTAACCATATAATAGCTAACTAAACAATGTAAAAATAGAGTTATACAAAGGTGCAAAGAAATCGCAATAAACTATTAAATACAGTTAAAAGAGAAGTTCTGCAACTGCGATCGCAGTCTCTACATAATGCAGTAATAATTAATCTTGTGCGTCAGCAACCACCCCAACAATTAAAACGTTCTTGGGATCTAGAAGTAAAAGTAGGAAAGCGCCCTATTTTTCAAATCCCTCCTAAAGTAAATATTATGCAAGTTTTTGACCGCATGAAAGGAAAATTACTATTATTAGGAAATCCTGGAGGTGGTAAAACTACAACTTTGCTAGAATTAGCTAGAAGGCTTGTAATTCGGACGGAAAAAGATACAAACACACCAATTCCAGTATTATTAGACCTTTCAAAATGGAAAAATCACAATCAGGAAATTTCAGATTGGTTAGTTGAGCAACTTAAGTTTAAATATAATATTCCCAAGAAAGTTACTAGAGAATGGTTAGAAAATCAACAACTATTACCTTTAATAGATGGGTTAGATCGAGTATCTCCAGAATTATCTGAACATTACTTAGAAAGTATTAATAAATTCTCAATAGATTTTCAACCAAAACACTTAGTTGTTTGTAGTAGTTTTACCACTTATAAAAATTGTCATAATAAGTTGAGAGTAAATGCTGCTGTCTTGTTACAACCTTTAACAAATAGCCAGATTAAAGATTATTTATTCGTGGCTAGAAGTCGAGAACTTTGGAATTATATTGAGGAGGAACCAGAGTTATTAAACTTAGCTAAAACACCATTAATGTTAAGCATGATGACTTTAGCTTATGAAGAAATTTTAATTGCTGCTTGGAGAAGAATTACTTCTAAAGAGGGAAGAGAAAAATACTTATTAAATGCTTATATTCGTTATCAATTAGGGGGAGAAACTAACTATAAATGGTATTCTAGGAATCAAGAACCACTACCAGAACAAACAAGACGGTGGTTGGCATGGTTAGCAAAGCAAATGGCAGCAGAAAATATTCAGGAATTTAGAATAGAAAAATTACAGTCAAGTTGGCTAGATGCTAATGGCGAGGTACAGACATATCAGTTAATTATTAATTTGATTAGTGTATTATTTTGGGGGTTTACTTTTGGATTTATTTTTACCTTGGTTTGGAAATTAAAGGCAGGGTTAATTAGTGGTGCTATTGGTGGATTAATTGGTGGAAGGTTTGGTTTGCCCGGAGTGAAAAATTTGGTGCTGCGAATTGTTTTATTTAGTAATGGGCATATTCCCTGGAATTATCGTCGTTTTCTGAATTATGCTAGTAGTCGATTATTGTTACAAAGAATAGGCGATCGCTATCAATTTATTCATCATTTATTGTATAAACATTTTACTGAAATGTAGTTGGAATTCCAGCTTTATTAAATACTTGTAAAGAATCTATCATGGGGGGATCTCCCATAAAAGTTTGTGGCGGTGCATCTAGATAAAAAACTGTAATACTCCTAGCTTTACTATCAACAACCCACACCCTTAATACACCCGCATCTAAATAATCTTTAGCTATAGCTGTAAGTTGAGCAAATGTTTGACCAGCAGAAATAATTTATATGACTAAATTGGGTGCTATAGAACAAGCGACATCTTCTTCCCAGTCTTCAGGAAAATGTTCGGCAGCAAGATATAATAATTCTGGAACAGGCATCCAATCTTTTACTTTTCTTGTTAACTTAACTGCTAATTCTGGATAAACTTCTCTTTTGCCTTTGCACCATTCATCAATTAAATATAATAATGCACGAGTCAATTTAGAATGAAATTTTTTCGGTGACATTTTGGCTACGGCTTTTCCATCAATAAATTCATAAATAATATCTCCATCTCCTGGTAGAAGTTCGAGAAATTCTTGTAATGTAAGTTGATTTTTTCTTTGTACTATTTCGTTTTTAATATTATGCTGAGTTCTGAGTATTTATATCCTGCTTCAACTTTTAAAACAACAATTTTTGGTTATGGGCGTTACGGAAAAAATTACAAATGAGGAGTCAGTTATCAGGTGTCAGGGGTCAGAAGATAAAAGGATTTTGATTGTTCTTAAATATCTCATAAATATCTCATAAATGACTCCTGATTCCTGTATGAAATCCGGTTATACACTTATAATATCCGCTACTTTCCATCAAGACAAACCTTTAGTGGTACACTCTTAAATAATTTATTTACTTAAATCCTTCTTTTTTTCTGATAACTAATAATTGATAACTGAAATGACTATTCAACCTCGAAAAAGATTTGCTCAACATTGGTTGAGGAGTGACAAAGCTCTTAATAAAATTGTCCAAGCTGCTGAATTATCCGAGAGCGATCGCGTCCTAGAAATTGGGCCAGGTACAGGCATTCTCACTCATCGTTTATTGCCCCTAGCAGCTTCAGTTGTTGCAGTAGAAATTGACAGAGATTTATGTCAAAAGTTAGTCAAAAAAATTGGTGGAGTAGAAAATTTTCTCTTATTACAGGGAGATATTTTATCCCTAGATTTAGAAACAAACTTGGCACAATTTTCTGCTTTCCAAAATCCTAATAAAGTTGTGGCGAATATACCCTATAACATTACAGGCCCAATCCTAGAAAAACTATTAGGCACAATTGCTCAACCTGTAACTAATACTTATGATTTAATCGTCTTATTATTACAAAAAGAAGTAGCGGATAGAATCTGCGCCCCACCAGACTCAAAAGCTTATAGTTCCCTATCAGTAAAAATTCAATATTTAGCCAACTGTGAATTTATTTGTGATGTACCTGCTAAAGCATTTTACCCGCCACCCAAAGTAGATTCAGCAGTAATACGACTACGGCCTCAATTAATAGAAACCCAGGCTAATAACCCGAAACAAATGGAAATGTTAGTTAAATTAGGTTTTGCTAGTAAACGGAAAATGTTGAGAAATAATCTTAAAGCAGTTGTCGATCGCGATCGCCTTTCCGACTTATTAGAAAAGTTAAAAGTAAACCCCCAAAGTCGTGCAGAAGATTTAAGTGTCCAGGAGTGGGTGGCATTAGCAAATAGTTTAGAGGAGTTTTTATAGTCTTACCGTGAAATCACTGATGATTAGGAGTGATGCACGCGAAACGCCTTTTCTAATTTAGTTTTGGTGTGCGTAAAACTGTTTCCAAAGGTCGCTTTATTGGAACGTAGCTCCAATTTATAGCGACCCGAACACAGTGAAATCACTAATTACACAAGTAAGTTCTCTGAAATTTTTATACAGGACTTACCTACGCGAAACCCAGTTGCTACAAAAAATTCTTGGTTTGAACAATAGACGTCTATAAAAAACAGGGTTTCTGGGTTCAATTGGGTAAGTCCTGTTATAGTTCCTCTGGCATTAATACTTGATCCACTAATATTATTACTCCATTTTTAGCACGTTGGGATGACTCAATAGTGCTTGACTCATTCAGAGTAATTTTATCCTCAGTAGCATCTAGATTAATTTTAATTTGATCCCCAGAAACAGTTTCCACTCTTCCCTCTGCCACCTCTTCATTAGAAACACTACCAGGAACAATGTGATAGTTCAAAAGTTTAAGTAATTTATCCTTGTTTTCTGGTTTGAATAGCTCTTTCCTTGTAGCTTCTGGCAAAGCTGCAAAAGCTGCATCTGTGGGGACAAACACTGTATATTCTACTTTGTCGTTGTCAGATGAGCGGAATTGTTTCATTAACCCTGCTTTGTTTACTGCTTCTGCAAAGGTTTGGAAGTTCTGATAATACTTGATAGCTACATCAAATTCTCCGGCAATTGTACCATCAACACTGCGACTTGTGGAGTTACGCCGTGGGTTAAAGATCGCAGCAGAATAATAGTTTTGGGCTAATACTGGCAAACTAATTAAAGCGCTGGCAGCAATAGTTAGTAAGAGGCCAGTCAATTTTTTGGTGGGACTTGAGAAAGCTTTAGTATTCATCACTACTTTTTACTTAATTATTAAAGGTTGAAAGAACGAAGTTTGTCTGGTTAGTCAAATACATGATTGGTTAAGCCCAAGATTTTGGAAATACAAACACATATCTTACAAACAGATATTTATAGATATTCAAGCAATCTTTCCAATTATTTCATGTATTCGATCCCTTTTTTATGAGGGGTATAACCAATGACTGGTTATACTCTAATGGTGACTTGTAAATTGTGGGAGGGAAAATACCTAAGAGGGTTAAACCCACTATTAAGTATACAAACAAATAGCCATTAACGTCAAGGAATTTTCGGTTTTTTTATATATTTGCACATCCAAGCTTTAAGGGGGGTATAACCAATGATTGGTTTTGCATACTAGGTAAGTTGTTACCCATTAAGGTATAATGTTTAATATGGCGATACCCATCAAGACTATGTGACTTAAGAAACAAAAAAACAGCAAGTCAAGGTATAAAATTAGCTATTATGAAAATAATAGCTAGATAGATTTGATTTTGATATTTGTGTTATTTGCAAAATATTAAAAGTTTAATTTTTAATATTTTGACTTTGCCCAGTAAGTAAGTTATTACCCATTCAGGAAAGATATTATATATCTTTAGAACTATATAACTATGTGACTTAAGAAAGAAAAAGACAGGAAGTAAAGCTATTAAATTAGCTCCTATAAAAATAAAAGTTAGATAAATTTTGGTTTAACTTTGATATTTTTGTTATTTATATATTGTTAATATTTTTCGTTTAAGATTGACGATTTTGATCCTAATCACTGCAAGACAATAATTGAGAAATTATCATATAAGTACCAAGATAATTCTAATTATTATTTTGTCAAATAAAATTATCAGCTATTCCTATTTATTTTCTTATCGTAAACGGAGACAGTAATATGAAACCTGAATCTCAAAAAGAATCTAAAGTAAAGACAGAAATTTTCAGAAAAATAGAAAATCAAGACTCTGAAATAAAAACAAAAAAATCTCCAGTCATTAAAAATCAAAAAAGTTCTGAAGTATCAACTGTATACCTGTCGCCAATCGCAGATCTGGCAGCTAGAATATCCCCAATTAGCTATTTAGCATACTTACTCTTACCTCCGGTAGTCAAAGCGCAACCAATTAAGACATCAACAGATGGTACAAATACAATCGTTGAAAAAGCAGGTAATCAGTTTAATATTCGTGGCGGTAGACTATCAGGAGATGGCAGAAATCGTTTCCACAGTTTTAGCCAATTTAACGTCGAGAAAGGTCAAATAGTAAACTTTTCTTCAACTGAAAAAATTAAAAATATTATCACTCGTGTAAATGGTGGTAACTCTTCATTTATTAACGGATTAATTAAAGTAACAGGAGGAAATTCTAACCTATATATTGTTAATCCAGCCGGAATTATTTTTGGTAAAAATGCTCAACTAAATATACCTGCAGCTTTTTCCGCTACCACCGCTACTGGCATCCAATTTAACAATCAATTATTCAGTGCAACAGGTAAAAATAACTATGCCTCACTGATCGGAAATCCTAGCGCCTTTACTTTTCCCAAAGAAGCCGCACCAATTATTAATCATGGCAACCTCGAAGTCAAACCAGGGCAAAACGTCACCCTCATGGCCGGGAATGTCGTTAATTATGGTACTATCAGAGCCCCCGGTGGTGAGATTCGTATTGCTGCTGTGCCAGATCAGTCAATAGTAAGAATTAGCCAAGAGGGACATTTGCTGAGTTTGGAAGTACCTAAAGATCGCTTCCCAAATAGTCCAGATGGGCAAATCGATCATCTGTCTTTACCAAAGATTTTGACTGGGGAAGGTACAAAAGGAAATGCTACCAGAGTCACCATGAATCAAAATGGGCAGTTTATCCTAACTGGCGATGAAACATTGCCAACTACCCCCGGTTCCGTGGTTATCTCTGGTGATATTGATGTCTCAAACACTCAATTTACTAACCGTTCCCTACCTCCCCTCAGTCAGGAAAATACAAAGCTAGTAGGGGGAAATGTGGAGATTTTGGGCGATCAGATCGACCTGAACCAAGCTAATATTAATGTCTCAGGGGATGGAGGTGGTGGGACAGTTAGCCTAGGTAATTATACAGGTCAGCAGGAAAATAATACTCACATTCATGTTAGCTCAGATTCCATAATTTCTGCCAACGCTAATTTGACTGGTAAGGCTGGAAATGTAGTGATCGCTGGAGAGCAAATTGATATATCTGGCCACATAAGTGCTCGGGGTAGTGGAAATTTAGGCGAAGGTGGATCTGTGCAAATTTCTGGTGGAGGCAGTTTTAGTGGCACAATTGATTTAAGTGCTGAGAATAATGTTGGGGATGTACGACTAGAGTCGGAGAATATTACGGTCAACCCAGAAACTAATTTCCAAGTTTCGGATGCAGAAAACAATCACTCTAGCAACTTGGATATTTCTGAAAATTCTCTAGAACAAATGACTAATAATGCAGACGTTACTTTAGCAGCAACTAATGATATTACTATCAATAATTTATCTGATAATCAACTAAATTTAAACGCCGATAATCACACATTAGAGACACCTCAAACTCAGGTCAAGCTTCTAGCCGATAGTGACCACAATCGCAGTGGTTCATTTGCGATAGACAATCGGACTTCAATTGTAAATAACAGCAGTTCTGTAATTATATCTGGTGAAAATTTAACAGTAGGTAAAATTACCAATCGTGGTGGAGGCACAATCGGCCTAATGAGCAATCAAATTACTTTTTCTAGTGGTAGTAATTCTATTGATAATCTTGATGGTCAAGTTAATATTCAACCCAGATACCCCACTGAAAATATGGTAATCAACGAAAATATTAATGTAGTAGATCAAAATATCAATTCTTCTGTAGAAGAATCTACTGGTTCTTCTCCTAAAATTGATGAATTAGAAAATAGTTATCTAGTTCGCTCTTCCACAAAAAAATTGGTTAATAATGAGAGTAAAAAAGAAAATAATAGCATGAGGAACAATCTTACTTCAGAGCAGAAAATACCAACTATTAGCCCCAATTCAGGAAATCTAATTCTTGCTAGTCTAAACCGCCAAACATCCCTAGATAAAATCGACAAAATCCGTAGTCACGCTTTTGCTAATGAATTAAAAATAAATCTAGATAACTCGCCCACAATTACTGAAAATAGCATTAGAGAATCACTAAGTGCTGTTGCTAATCAAACAGGAAAAAAACCAGCAGTTATTTATGTTATTTCTCAACCTGAATACCTAGAATTAATTTTAGTTACCTCTGAAGGTTCACCAGTTTTTCAGAGAATAGAAATAGCTAATAATGATGAATTGCGCCAACAAATGCGAAGCTTTATTGGAGGAGTTAGTCATCCCAGTCCTAGCAATCCCAATAAATATTTAGCTGCTTCACAAAAATTATATAAGTTGTTAATTTCACCCTTAGAACCAGAATTACAAAAACGAGAGATAGATACACTTATGTTCTCTCTAGATCCAGCTATGCGCAGTATTCCTTTTGCAGCTCTCCATGATGGCGAAAAATTCTTAATAGAAAAGTATAGTATGGGGTTAATTCCTAGTATTAATATGACTGATACTAGCTACAAAAATATTAAAGATTTATCAGTTTTAGCAATGGGAGCCTCAGATTTTCAAGACCCTAATATAGTATCTTTACCTGCTGTTCCTCTAGAGTTAAAAATGATTCGGCAAAATTGGCGGGGTAAGATTTTCTTTGACGAAAGTTTTACATTAGAAAATCTCCAAAAGCAACGGATAAAACAGGGAGCAAGGATTGTACATTTAGCAACTCATGGGTCTTTTCAACCCAGTGCGCCTAACGAATCTTTTATTCAGTTATGGAACGAACAATTAAAGTTCGATCAATTACGAAAGTTAGCAAAAAACGGCGAGCCAATAGAGTTATTAGTATTGAGTGCTTGTGAAACTGCTTTTGGTAATTTGGATGCAGAATTAGGTTTTGCTGGATTAGCTGTACAAGCAGGAGTTAAATCAGTTTTAGCAAGTTTATGGCAAGTGGATGACGGGGGAACTTTAGGGTTAATGAGAGAGTTTTATCGACAATTGAGTTCACAAGATACTACTGTGAAAGCAGAAGCATTGAGGCAAGCACAGATAGCAATGATTAATGGCGATCTACGTCTGGAGGCAGGAAGATTAAGAAGTAGTCGAGTTGGAGATGATGGCGTAAAACTACCAGATGCTGAATTTGCTGAAAACATGACTTTTTCCCATCCTTATTATTGGGCTTCTTTTATGATGATTGGTACTCCTTGGTAAGAGTCATTTCAGTTATCAGTTATCAGTTATCATTACCTCTGATGTTTACAGTGGGGGATTTAAAACTTTCCCTGGTTTCTGGCGGTATTAGATACTACCGGATTTGATATTTATGTTCGGATAATTAGTTACAATAAAATTTTTGTTTGTAGTTGGGCTTTAGCCCCAACTATAGATAGGACTAAAGCCCAACTACGAGCTTTAATTAGGGCTTGCTGATTAAATCTGAAAGTGTTTACATATCAGGGTATTGGGATTTTTAAGTCTTGAAAAAGTGCGCCTTTTTGAGTTAAAAAACCTCAAAAAGTTAGTATTAACAGCAAGAGTTGGACAGAGAAATTGAGGAACAATTCTAACTCCTACCACCTCTAAATTCCCATTTCTCCTGACTTCCCCTCCTGCTCCCCTCCTCGGAGGGGTTGGGGGTGGGTTGGGTTAGGGGTGAGTTGACTACTGACTACTGACTACTACAAAGAGCAAAAATACTTTTTCAGCAAACCCTAATTATAACTGTTCTAGCGAACATGATATTACTTTTCCAAGACTGGCTGAATCTTTTGCCACAACGACTTAGACATAGTGTGGTGGTTCTCATAGACTTGGGAAAACTGTTGCTCTATTTCAGCAAAGTATTGTTCTACATGATTTTCCCCTTTTGATTTTAAAGGATTCAGAACTTTTTGCTCAAATAAATCGATCGCCCTACCTTTAACTCCCCTGAGATAAAGCTTGTAAAAATACAACCGGGTTTCTTCAGGAAGTCCTACGCACTCCCAGGCAATGTACCCGTTTAGTCCAAGCAAATCTTGCCAAACTGGTAGATTTTCTTCCATTTCCAACAAATTTTGACCAAAAGCTTGAATTGTTTTACTTACCTCGCCATAGGCACAAAAACCAGCAAAGACATAGCAACATTTTTCACACCTACCACACCAAGGTTTTTGCACGTTACAGGAATTTGTTGCATAAGGTAGCTGGTTGTCAAGCTGAAAAAGCAAGTCAAATATTTTGACGTCGTGGATAGGTTTAGTCAGACTTACAACATTAACTCCCTCGAACATTCGTGGGATGAACTTGGAGATTATTTGATGAAAGGTCAAACTTTTCACCCATTGGTGAGCGATCGCTTCCCCTGATTCTGGCTCAATCAAATTGGGGGCATCAGCACTCTTCTCATGCCCTAATGCCAAAAGAGGAATACCATGTACAATTTGAATTGGTATCATCGCCATAGCAGTTAGCAGAGTTTCTCCCCCATCTGCACAAAAGCGATTTTTCCCAAAATAATCCTTTGTTCTAGCAATAATATTAGTCTTGCTTAACCGATTTTTGAGCCACCCATAATACTCATCATTTAAGTAAATACCATGTTGATTTCTGCATTTTAGATGAGTCGTTACCTGCTGAAACAATGTTTCTTGCCCGGAATTATCCCCATAAATATCGTAAAAGTAGGTGATAATATCGTACTTAACGCCAGCAGATTCCAAAATCAGGCTACACAACAGACTGTCCTTACCTGAACCAGATCCTAAAAGAGTTTCTACTGTACTATTAATTTTAGTAGCACACCAGATTGGATAACTTACGTTTTTTCCTAGTTCCGAAACCGTGACTACAAACTCTGGAAGCTTATAACTCAATTTTCCCACTTGATAGCGATGCTGACTCCAATTCCTAGGCATCACAACCTTCAGAAATTCCAACAGTTCCTCATCTATATAGCGACTGTACTTTTGAAAATTTAACCGTTTCGGAAGTATTGAGGCAAATCGCACAGAGCAAATAACTGCTAGAATTACTGCAAAACGTTTAGCTTGTTCTGGTGACTTTAAAGCTGGATCGGTAAAATCAAGAGTATTGTAACGTATGGAACAGCGAATCTGTTCGCCTTCTATACTATAGATAAACTCAATTGTATCTTTGACAACCGATACCTCCTCTAAGCAAATTTCTTCTACAAAGAAGTCATTGAATTGGTCACAATTTACCCTACTCTTTTCTTTTAACATAATTTCTCTATTTTTATTTAAATCCAATATTTGTTGACTTTTTTTCAATTAACTAAAGAACTAGTCAAGGCAAACGCATCTTATTTTGAAGTTCTGACAGGGCAAGGATATCAGACTTCTAAATATTTATACTCATTATCCCTCTAAAGCTTAACGGCAGAAGTTTCCAGAATTTAGATGCGTTTGCCCTGAAGGAGTTGTCAGATTTTGATAATTTAGGCAATTATCTCAAGAGTATGTACTATTGCACTTAAGGGACTTGCGGTTTATTAATCTACCAATCAAGTTTTGTAATTTCTTGATTAAAGCTTGTTTGAGTAGTACTTTATTTTTGCGCAAGTCCCTAAGGCTATTTTTCCTAAAGCATTAGAACTAATAACAGTTGCCTTTTGAGAAGAAATATTTTTAGCGAATAGCGAGAAAAAAATCGGTATAATTAGTATCAGTTTCTTAATTAATTTTCACCATTAATTACTGAGATAATATTCTACATATTTTTATATTTTTTGCCATTAAAAATTTTGGAAAATGTCTCTCTAATACCTACTATTTTTTAAGATTTATATTTAATCAATTTATCAATAAGTTCAGAAATAACTTGACAAATAATTTTTTCTCTGTATTGAATATCAAATAATTCACCATAATTATTGTCACCAAATCCCCAAAGAATAATGAGGCATACTAAACACTAGATTGACAACTTCAACTATTGCTTTAATTCAATATCTTAAGATTTATTTAATGTTTTTATTTAATTCAGTAATTAGTAATTAATTAATCTTAAAAATACATAGATTTTTGACTACAAAATAATATTTTTGAATAAAAATGAGTATTTATGCTTATATCATTTTTTACCTAAATTTCATTAAACATTTAGTGATTATACTGAAAATTTATTTATCAATGTAGAGGAAGTTTTCCTAGTATTTTTAGGCATTGATATACTACAATAAAAAGTATCAACTCAAAAGCAAATAAATTATGAAGAGAATTATTACTATCTTGGGTATTAGTGCAATCTTACTATCTTTTACAACTATTGCCAAAGCACAATCCAATAACCCTCAAACCAAAACAACTATATCTGGAGATTCTCTCAAAACAGTAGAAGGCAGATCAATTACTAATGATAATTACCGTACATATATTGATGATCCAGAAGCTAGTAATACTTCTAATGAGGGAATTAAACCTTATGAGCTGCGTCGTCAAGAGCAAAACGTAGAAGTGATTCCTGGAGTCTCTATTCCGGTTAACCCAGATGAGCCTCAAGTAGAAAATCCTCTAGAAGAAGATACTTTAGACGGCGATCAATCTGGAAAAGGATTCAAGTTGAAATTAGGAATCTAGAAATTATTGATGCTATCAAATTTTTGGGAATACTTTGCAAATTATAGATTTAAAAGAAAATGACAGATGAGGAACTGATTATAATCAGTTCCTCTCCTCATTGTTGATTTTGTTCAAAGAATCAGAAATAGACAGAAATTATCATAACGTTCCATGGAACGTTCCTACTATCTTCTCAAGAATTCTAGCCTTTTATTTGAGCGAGCATTGCAGCCTCATCCCAATAGGAAGATAGTTTTTGAATTGTACCATTTTCATTAATTTCAAACACACTAATTCCCTCTGCAACTGCCTGCTTACCATTTTTTGCAACTACCTGCATCGTCCATTTTACTGCTGCTCCATTACCTACAATAAATGTATTGTTTGGTGTCAATTCTAATTTGGCATAGAACTTTGATAATAGCGCAAAGAGTTTCTCACCGTCTGACTTTGCATTCATGGGTGGTTTATCAACAGGATCACAAATAACAGCGTCTTCAGCAAAAATTTCTAACCATCCTTGAGCATTCATCGCTGTCATATTTGTGAAGTAAGAGTTGACCACTTTTTCGATACTTTCTTTTGTCATTTTGAGCTTGATTTAGTAGGTGTTTATCGTCGAAATAATAGTTACTATACCAAGTTATATTATGTTCGGTTAAATAGTTATATATAATTAAAGTTCGTAGTAGGGCTTCAGCCCGAACTGTAGATAGGGCTGAAGCCCTACTACAAACCATATACTTTATTATAAGTGATTATCCGAACATGATATTATATCAAGTCCGGTAGCATAAGTATTGTAAAATAAGGGTTAAGGAAGAAGGAAGAAGACTTAAAAGCTAGAAAAATTTAATTTCCTGTAGATATTCACGCTCTTGTTTATAAGCTCCGATACCAGCGGAGATGGTATCAAGATAATTAGTTACAATCAAAAATTTTTCTGTTGGATCGACAGATTGAGAATATAATTGAGATATTTAATAATTTATATAGCAGTTCTATGATGAATTAGATACATTATTTTTGGCTATTGCCTATTCCCTGTTCCCAAAAAAAAAAGAGAGTTATCTGACTGAAAAAGCTAGTTGAGATACCCCCTTGTTTAATTCAAAGTTTTTATTCAATTTTGTTTTTCTGATTTGTTTTGGTTTTAAACCCAATTCAGACCTCCTAAAATAAAGGTGATTCACTCGTATTACCTGGAAAATATATCTATCCCTAGGTGATGCTCGGAAAGCAATTGATTAGACACTGGCCATTTGTAACCAATCAAATATTTGGTCTAATTGCTTCAATGTTACTAGGCCATATTGCCAAAGTACCATCGGTAATTGATTAGAGTCTTCTTCCTGATGTCGTAAAGCAGTAGCTATGGCAGAATCTGGGATGGACAACTCCCACTTCAAGAATTTGATTAACTGAGCTTGTTTTGTGGACATGATTAAAAGTTTTCTCCAGTAGTATCTTAAAAAAATTTTCAAACAGGTTTGATTTATTTATCACGATACCTAGTATCAATTATTATTCAGAAAGCCTCAGTGACTCTAATCTTTTAATCATGTGAGATATCTCAGTTTTGTCAATGATTCAGATCACAATTTTATTGTAGAGAATGCTAAATTGTACTGCTAAGTGTTAGTAACCCATGATTTTTTTTTATTCCACCTTGACACATTTCAATATCTATAGAATTGTGACTGATTCAAGTCTCAGTATAGTTTTAGTGGAAAAGTCTACTTTTTGATGAGTAGTAAATATAAAGTAAATATCTGATCAAAAGACCAGGAACTCCAAATTTTATATTATCCTATCCAAATTCCATAATACGGCATTACTAGGGTGATGGTCGAGAAATTTTATAAATTTATTATAGGAGACCATAATTACATCACCCTCAGTGATATTACCGTTATAAGTAATAATTGCATTAATTACTTATATCTGTACTACTATACTAGATATGCACAGATAGAGACACCCAATAAATTACTAATCAGAATCTATTGTTGACCAGAAAATCAGGTCTCAAGCCTCCTGCCCTCTAAAGGGGATAAGAAAAAGAAAATTAAGTATTTCAAGCCTCCTACTTCAGTAGGAGGTAATGTTAACTGTTAACGTTTCGCTTCGCGACATGAATGGGTAGCATTCCGCAGGAAAGGAAAGTTCCTTCGCAGAAGGCTAACTGATAACTGATAACTGAAATGACCTACTTACCTGATTTAGGAGACTGCTTTAATTCTGATTCCTCAGATTTGAGGGCTTGATCTAGAACAACACGAGCTTCTTCTGCTTTCTGTTTTGCTTCTCTATAGCGTAAATTAGCCACAGCAAAAATTTTCAGCGTCTTAAAACCGTCTTTAAGATTAGCAATTTCTTCAACTGTTACAGGTTCATCTGTAAATAGCACCTCAATTGCAGAACGAATTTTTAATGCCTCTTCTCTAGACTCTACAACCTTCATCTTCAGTGCAGCAAAATCGCTCAGTATTTGTACTGCCTGAGCAACAGCATCTTCTTCCTCAGAAGTAATCTCTTTTGATTCTTTTGATTCTTTGACCTCAATAAACTGCTCCGGGCTAAATCCATTTTCTAATTCTGTCGGTATTTCACCAGAGTCCATCATTTCCACAAGCTTATCCATAGCTTTCTGACGGGCCCTTTCTGAATCTTTGCCCCTAACAGTTATGATTGTATCTGGATTCTGAGGCAAGGTATAACTAACCATAATCTGAGTAAACGTTTAGGTATTAAGTATAACCAATATACAATAAAAATAATGATATCATTTTAAACCAAGCTAGCTACAAATAATCAATAATTTTTGTTCTCCTAAATTATTGTTGGTGATGAGGAAGCAAATTTTAATAATAGTTAGCTGAAATAAAACCGATTATCACGGTATCCTGATGTACAACGTTTATAATCTAAATCTGAAGTTTCAATCTCACTAGCAATGCTAAATGGATGGCTCAGAAAACTACAGAAAGTATGCCCAGTTAGGCAAATACTCACCTATTTGGATAGTGCTAACCCTACCTCTGAGAATTGTAGAGACTTAACAAATCTCTCCTATCCACAGTGGCAACATCGTTTTTTAATCGCTCGACTAAATTTAGCATTGTGGCTAGCTTTTTTCTTCTTTTTCAGTAGAACTATACTCAATCTAATCTACTTTATACAAGGTAAATATCCTAGCTTAGAACAGTGGGTAATTGCCAGAATTTTAGTACATTCAATTCTAGTTGGCTGTATATTTCTGTTGCGAACTACTTGGGGTCATCGTCATCTAGGTCTAATATTTCTCAGCTCTTCCTGGGCAGTGACGATGATTGAGCAAATTTCAGATACAATTACCAGGAATGTTAATCCTGAGTTTTTTATTTGGATGTTGACTTTCTTTACTCAGGCAACTTTAATTCCAGTCAGATGGTTTCTACACCTAATATCCCAAATTACTATCTTAGGTTACTACTTCAGTGTAAATCAAATTCTTGGTTTTGATGTAGCACCTTTTGATTGGAATTTTGTTAAGATGTGTTTTGGCATCTTCTGGGTATGTTTAATTTGCGATCTCTCCGTATATTTATATGAGTCTCTGCAAAAAACTGAATTTAATACCAAATTACAACTAGAAACAGCATATCAAGAACTACATTCGGCTGAAGCCATGTGTAGTAGTATTCTTGAGAACTCAGTTGAAGGTATTTTTCAGTCTACACTAGATGGGCGCTATATATATAGTAATCCTACTTTAGCCAAGATATTTGGTTATGATTCACCAGAGCAACTGATGGTACAAGTTAATGATATAGGCAAGCAAATTTATGTTAACTCTAGTCGTAGAGATGAGTTTGTGGATTTGATTAATAGGAATGGAACAGTATTAAAATTTGAATCTCAAGCTTATCGCGCCGATGGTAGCATTTTCTGGATTTCTGAAAATGCAAGAGCAGTGTACGATCAAAAAGGGAACCTCATTGCTTATGAAGGTGATATTGAAGATATTACAGAACGCAAGTGGGCAGAAGCAGAAATGAAGAAAGCACTGGAAATAGAAAAAGAGCTAAATCAACTTAAGTCCCAATTCATTTCCATGGCATCCCATGAATTTCGTACTCCTTTAACGACCATATTAGCTTCCGCAGAGGCATTAGAACACTACGGTCATAAATGGAATGAAGAAAAAAAACTGACTTATTTGCATCGGATTCAAGCTACAGCTCAACACATGACAGGGTTGG
The DNA here is from genome assembly GCF_050015975.1 of Dapis purpurea BLCC-M126. Classification (NCBI taxonomy): domain Bacteria; kingdom Bacillati; phylum Cyanobacteriota; class Cyanophyceae; order Oscillatoriales; family Microcoleaceae; genus Dapis; species Dapis purpurea. Next base: position 26,490 of record NZ_JBNHER010000331.1, read on the forward strand.
TGAATGACATATTAGTTATTGGCAAGACAGAATCAGGTAATTTTGATTTTAACCCAGCACCATTAGATTTAGAAAGGTTTTGTCAAGATACTATAGAAGATATTAAACTCAACATTGGTAGTCAATATTCCCTTGATTTTACTGTTCAAGAAGCCAAGCAAGTAACTATAAAAAAATCCCCAGATATAAGCATTTTAAATAAAATATTAAACTTAGATTCAAACCAGCAAAATCAGGGGGAAAATGATTCAACGTTATTAGCACAAAATCAATTCCCACAACAAATACCTGAAGTAGTTTTCATAGATAGAAAATTGTTGCAACATATCCTGTATAATTTACTTTGGAATGCGGTCAAATATTCACCCCAAGGTGGTCAGGTTTACCTTAAACTTTCTTACTTAAATAACTATGCAATTTTTCAAATCCAAGATGAAGGTATTGGTATTCCAGCAACAGAACAAAAATACCTATTTAACTCTTTCTACCGCGCTCAAAATGTTGCCAATATTTCTGGTACAGGGTTGGGACTTACTATTGTCAAAAACTTTGTAGATTTGCATCAAGGTCAGATTTTTGTAGAAAGTGAAGTCGGGGTAGGAAGCACATTTACTGTCATATTACCATTGAATTTAGAAAAGGGAAATATAGATGAAAAAAATTCTAGTGATTGAAGATGATAAATCAATTTTAACAATCATTACAGATATTTTAGAAGCAGAAGATTTTGTGGTAATAGGAGTAAAAAATGGCAGAGTAGGAATAGAAAAAGCTCAACAAGAAGTTCCAGATTTAATTATTTGTGATGTGATGATGCCTGAAGTTGATGGATATGGAGTATTAAAGTCATTACGAGATAATTTAGTAACAGAAGCAATTCCATTTATTTTTCTGACTGCAAAATCCACAAAAGCCGATTTAAGAGAAGGAATGGAATTAGGAGCAGATGATTACTTGACAAAACCTTTTACTAGAGATGAATTAATGAAAGCTATTAATACTAGGTTAGATAAACAAAGGGTTATTGAAAGAAGAACTCAAGAACAATTAGATGACTTAAGAAGTAGTATTACTTTATCTCTACCTCACGAACTACGCACTCCCCTCAATGGAATTATTGGTTATTCACAGTTGATAATTGAAGACTTTAAAGATTTGGAAGAGAATGAAATTTTAACAATGCTAGAAAATATTAATTTTTCTGCTCACCGTTTATATCGACTAATCCAAAATTTTTTACTATATACAGATTTAGAGTTATTATCACGAGATAGAGATAGATTACAATTATTTAAAACAGGTAGTCTTAGTAATCCTAAGTCAATAATTAGAGAGGTTGCTCTGGAAAAAGCAACAAGTTTTAATCGCTTACAAGATTTAGAAATAACATCGGAAAATGCTAATTTAAAAATTTCTGAGCCTAACTTTAGGAAAATCATAGATGAGTTGTTAGACAATGCTTTTAAGTTTTCTCTTGTAGACACAAAAGTGCAGGTAATAGGTAGATTAGTTAATAATATTTTTGCTGTTGATGTTATAGATCATGGTACAGGAATGAGTATTAATGAAATTTCTAGCGTGGGAGCTTATAAACAATTTAATCGTCACATATATGAGCAACAAGGTTCGGGTTTAGGTCTAGTTATTGCTAAACGGATGACTGAATTACATAATGGCAAATTAATTATCCAAAGTATTCCAGAAGAGCAAACAACTGTGACTATTTTTCTCCCTACAAGTTAAAATGAGGAGATGGGTAGTGTGGAGATCGTGGGGAGATGGAGAGGGTGGGGAAATAACAAGCAAATATAGCATTACTATTTTATAAGAATAAGTAATTCTAAATTCTAAATTCTAAATTCTAAATTCTTACGAGGAATTACTAACAATGAAAGATAAATTACTCAACTGGTTAGATACATTTTTAGTAGTAGATGTATTTCTAGTCATAATTGGTTTTGCCTGGTTTGCGATCGCTGTTATTGGTCGTTATTCTGGGGTGTCTTTAGGTCTCGATCTTTGGCATAGATTATGGGAACCAGTCTTTACTCCAGCTATTGGAATTTTGATGGGAGGTGCTATTCTCAGTGGCATTATTAAACAAATTACTAAACGCTTAAATTCTAATTAAGATTAAGTGTAGTTTCTTACTTATAAAAAATTTCTCCTCCCTTCAAGGAGAAGTTTTTTCCTGTTTAATATTTCCTATTCTCTATTATATTTTAGCTAAAACACTTATAATAGTAGCTTGTAGTTACGCTTTACGCTGCTCGAAATATTGGGCATCATAAAGGATAAATACAAACAAAGACTTTTTGATAATCTGTCTATCTAAACCTAACATTATTTATTATGAACAACTCAGTTGAACCAGAAAAGTTTAACCCGTGGAATTATAAACCTTGGTGGTGTCAACCTTGGTCAATACTTTTGACAGGAATTACTATTATTAGTAGTAGTTGGTTTGTATTTAGAATGGTTTGGTTAACAGTTATTGTTTCTATTCCTATATTGACTTGGATGGGATTTTTCTTAATAATCTGGCCGAAGTTAATGGCAGAATTAAAAATGTCAAATAAAGTTTGATTGTTAGAAAGTATCTAGAGATATTTTAGAGCGATCGCTTTTCTAGATAATTAGGATAAGCGATCGTATATGGAAAATAAAAAGTTATGTACTATATAGATATATTTAGTTGGTTAAATATAATGTAATCTTAATAACAATATGTCAAATAAACATCAGATTGATTTATTAATTGAGTGGATAAATAATTTCAATCCAGAACTTCTGAAAAATGAAGATGATGTTGAAACTAAATTTGTCATACCCTTCTTTCAACTCTTAGGTTATCCAGAAAATAATCGCCGAGGTAAATATCCTATCAAAGCTTATAAACCAGGAAAAAAACAAGGTAGAGATCCAGAAGCAGATCATGTCTATTTTTCAACAGATGACCAAGAAAAACAGAATGCTGATACCTCACTGATTATTGTTGAAGCAAAAAAGCCTAAAGAAAATTTAGAACCACATATAAAACAAGCTAAATTTTATGGTGACTACCTTAAGTCGATTTTTTTAGTAATAACTAATGGCTATCAAGTGAAAGTTTTAAAGCGACCTCGCCACCGTATAGAAGAACCTGTATTTGATATTACTACTGATGAATTTCAAGATAGAAAAATAGCTTCAGAGTTTTATAATCAACTCAACTTTGAAATTGTCAAACAAATTAATGAAAAGGCAGCTAATGACTTGACTCATAGTCAATATGTATCTCTAGAAAAAGCCTTACAACGTCATCCAGATATACAAGATATTTTAGATAGAGGTGATTTTGAACCTTCTATTACTAGAGGAAAAAATTACTTAAGGGTTGTCAAGCCTAAAGTAGCAATAGAATGTAATTTGCCAATAGCATTTGATGAGGGTGACTGTACAATAGAGTTTAGTAGCTTAATTTTAAGAGGTTCAACAATTTATTTAAGTCATCAAGAAATACTTGGCAACTTAATGATGGGATTAAAAACTAAACCTCACTGGCTAACTCGTAGTTTTCTTAGACAATTAGAAGATAATTATTTTGAAGCAAGTTTAGGTGGAACAACAGTAATTTTATCAGCAGCAGAAACCCAAGATTTATGTGATTGTGTTGATGAGGTTTTTTCAGAATATCAACGTATAATTATCGAATCTGAGAATATTCTTGAAGCATCTGAATTTGAGCCAGTTAATCTTGAATATCTTCAAGGTTTTAAGCTGTTTTCAGTCACCAAAGAATTGTGGGAATTAATGCTTAAATTTGTCAGTGAGTTTAGTTATGATGATGGAAACTCAGATTGGCATATTTTTGATAAAGTAAGATATATTAAAGTTTGTCGTCCTTGTAGTAGAAGTAATTATCCAGAGCAAACCAATATTTGGCCTAGCTTAAACTCCAATATAGATTCAGATTATAGTATTGATATAATCTATTTTCTATATAATGATGAATTAAAATTTTTTGACAAGTATTATGAGTCATGGCGAAAAAATGTAGGCTATAGAGGGTTTTGGAATGCTACCTATACTAAAAAGTGGTTATTAGAAAAGTTTATCCCCAAAGTCCTTGATTACTACTTCCATCATCAAGATCAAACTGAGTTTGAAGATAATATTTTAGATTATCCAGAAGAAAAACATATTCTTATTAGAAACATTTATGAAGCTAGTCAACTAAAACCTTATATTTGTGATATTCAACAATGGACTAACCATAGGTTGAAAGCAATTGATGCTTCACTCTTATACCCTTACTACCAAAGTTGTACAAATTTAGTTAGAGATAGTGAAGTATCGGAAACGCATTATGTTACTCAAAAACTAGGAGCAATTGAAGATAAACTCTCTAGTAAAAATGAACAGCTAAATTCAGTAAATAATGGAAACTGGAGTTACGAACGTGTGGTAAATTTTTTAGACCAACAAGTAGAAAGAATTAGTAATTTAGAATTTGAAAATAGTTCTTATGTAGATTTAATATCTAGGACATTTAGTTGTCTTTTAGAGTCTGAGGATGATCTCCACTACTCTCAAACCCAACTTAATGCTGCAAAAAATGCTCTAATACCGCTTTGGGAATTAAGTCGCTTTGAAGAGCGTCATATTTATCCAAATCGAGATTAGTAAAACAAAATAAAACCCCCATAATTAAAGGGGGGTTGACAAAAAAACTAATCAAAAATAACTGCAACACTACTTAATCGCAGGCGCACGCATCAACGACTCACTCGCATCTGTTAACGCCACTTTCTCAGACTCCATCAACAACGGTACAGAATCTCGTAACCGCGCTGTTAACTGTACAGTTGTCGCATCATAAATCTGAGTCACAATCTTAGGATACAAACCTATCCCAATAATTGGCACTAACAAACAACCAATAATAAACACTTCGCGGGGTTCCGCATCCTTGAGAACTTCGTGTTCTACTAACTCCTTATTCTCAGGACCAAACAAAATTTCCCGCAACATTGACAATAGATAAATTGGAGTCAAAATTACTCCTATTGCTGCCAAGAAAATCACCATAACTTTGAAAGTTGGGTTATAAGCATCACTGGTAGCAAAACCAATAAATACCATCACCTCAGCCACAAAACCACTCATTCCTGGTAATGCTAAAGATGCCATCGAACAAGTCGTCCACATGGCGAACACTTTCTTCATTCTCTTACCGACACCACCCATTTCATCCAATATTAAAGTATGGGTACGGTCATAAGTAGCTCCCACTAAGAAGAATAAACTTGCCCCTATCAAACCATGGGAAATCATTTGCAGCACAGCTCCACTCATACCAATATCGGTAAAGGAAGCCATACCAATTAACACAAACCCCATGTGAGAAATCGAAGAATAGGCAATTTTCCGCTTCAGGTTTCTTTGAGCAAACGAAGTTAAAGCAGCATAGACAATATTGATAACTCCCAAAATTACCAACGCCGGAGCAAATACCGCATGAGCATCCGGTAACATTCCGGCATTCATCCGCAGTAGAGCATAACCACCCATTTTCAGCAGAATTCCTGCCAGTAACATATGAGCGGGTGCTGTTGCTTCCCCGTGAGCGTCTGGCAACCAAGTATGTAATGGGAAAATTGGCAATTTCACAGCATAAGCAATCAAAAACGCTCCATATAACAACAGTTGCAGATTCAGAGCATAATCTTTTGCAGCAACCGCTCTCATATCAAAGGTAACAGTATCGCCATAAAATGCCATTGTTAACGCTGCTATCAAAATAAACAGGGAACCACCTGCTGTATAGAGGATAAACTTAGTTGCTGCATACAACCGTTTTTTGCCTCCCCAGATAGACAGAATTAGGTAAACAGGTACTAATTCCAATTCCCAAACTAGGAAAAATAGCAGCATATCTTGTACGGCAAATACAGCAATTTGACCGCCGTACATTAACAACATCAAGAAATAAAACAGCTTTGGCTTAAAAGTTACAGGCCACGCTGCCATAATTGCTAGGGTGGTGATAAAGCCAGTCAGAATAATTAATGGCATTGATAAACCATCAGCTCCCACTGACCAATTTAAGTCTAGCTGCGGTACCCAGGCATAACTTTCTACCAGTTGGAGTTCTGGGTTATTCGTGTCGTAACCTGTGTAAAAAGCAGAAGTGATAATAGCAAAATCAATTAATCCAACAATTAAGGCGTACCACCGCACCGTTTTGCCATCTTTATCCGGAATAATCGGAATTAGCAAAGATGCAACTACTGGAAATAGGATGATTGTAGTCAACCAGGGAAAATCAGCCATAAATATTTAAGTCTCACTTTGAAAATTTTGTAAGGTTATGAGCAGTGAAGTCCTGAAGCAACTTAGTTTTAGTAATTATGACTTCTTTTGTTTCTATTCCTGTTGAATTGAGTTTTACAGTTTGTTATAATCAGCTATCAGTCAGAAGTTATATCAAATCTGTTGACTTTGGAGTATTGGCAAAAACTCCAATTTTTGTAGAGGTTTGGTCATTAAACTCCTACAATATTGAATTGTACCGATACTACCGAATTTGATATTATTTATAGAAACATAAAGTTAACAAAGAAAATATTTCCCTAAATACCACTAAGAGAACCTCTGATAACTGATAACTGATAACTGATAACTGAACTAGACACCAGAGAAGACAACGAAGCCCAAAACTGCCACAAATACAATTAAGGCATAGAACTGAGCGCGACCATTTTCCAAATATTTCAAACCTTCCCCACTCAAAAGAGTGATAAAACCTGTTAAGTTAACAGCTCCATCAACTACTTTGTAATCTACTTCCAAAACTTGGCGTGCTAGACGACGACTACCTTGAACAAATAGCTTGTCGTTGATGTCGTCTAGATACCACTTGTTGAGGGAAAAGTTGTAAAGAGGTTTAATTTGTTGCGCGATCGCACCAGGGTCAATTTTACGACTCAAGTACATCAGCGAAGCAAAAGTAATACCAATCAAAGCAATACCCACAGAGTTACCTGCCATAATTAAAAATTCAGTCAAGTCAAACTCTGCTAATCCCTCTAGCACCTCTGCTAAAGATTCTCCAGGAGCATAAATAAACTGCTCAAAATAATTAGCAAAAGGCGTTCCCAATAAACCAATAATCATTGAAGGAATAGCTAAAACCATCAATGGTAAAGTCATAGTCACAGGAGACTCATGGGGAGAGTGACTATGATGATGATCATGGTCATGGTCATCATGGCCATGTTCTAGTTCATTCGGGTCCATTGCCCCAGGGCCGAAAGCCATAGCAGGAGCTGGAGTTCCAACTAATAATTGCTGTTTAATCTCCTCATTGTTACCCCGGAACTCACCCTCAAAAGTGGAGAAATACATCCGGAACATATAAAAAGCAGTCATACCAGCAGTTGCCCAACCGACAAACCACAAAGCCGGATTTGCTGTAAAAGCACTACCAAGAATTTCATCCTTTGACCAAAAGCCAGCAAAAGGAGGAATACCAGAAATTGCCAGAGTACCAATTAAAAAGCAAGCAGAGGTAATAGGCATATATTTTCGTAGTCCGCCCATTAACCGCATATCTTGAGCCAAAACTGGGTCATGGCCAACTACTGCCTCCATACCATGAATTACTGAACCAGAACAAAGGAACAGCATGGCTTTGAAGTAAGCGTGTGTCATTAGGTGAAATAGTCCGGCGCTATAGGCACCCACACCCATTGCCATTACCATGTAGCCCAACTGGGAAATGGTCGAATAGGCGAGCCCTTTTTTAATGTCATTTTGGGTAATAGCTATCGTTGCTCCTAGAAAAGCCGTAAAAGCTCCTGTCCAGGCGATAATATTCATTACAATTGGTAGATGTTCCAATACTGGGTACATCCGCGCCACTAGAAATACACCCGCAGCTACCATCGTCGCTGCGTGAATTAGGGCTGAGATGGGAGTAGGGCCTTCCATTGCATCTGGCAACCAGGTATGTAATGGGAATTGGGCTGACTTGGCTACAGGTCCTAAGAAAACTAACACACCGAAAAGGGTAGCTAAACCAACGCTTAGAGCGCCTGTTTCTACAAGGTGCTCTAAACGAACGCCCATTACCTCAAATTCAAAGCTACCTGTTGCCCAGTAAATACCTAGCATCCCCAGTAGCAAACCAAAGTCACCGACACGGTTGACAACAAAAGCTTTTTGACAGGCATCTGCCGCTGCTTTCCGGTCGTACCAGAAACCAATTAGTAGGTAGGAGGATACACCAACAAGTTCCCAGAATATATAAACTTGGACTAGGTTTGGAGAGACTACTAGACCTAGCATTGAAGAGCTAAATAAGCTCAAGTAGGCATAAAAGCGTACATATCCAGGGTCGTGAGCCATGTAACCATCGGTGTAAACCATTACCAAGAAGGCAACGGTAGTCACGATGACTAACATTAGAGCAGTCAGATGATCTATGGTGTAACCCATACTGAGCCTGAAGTCACCTGCTGATGCCCACTCAAACATTTGAGTATAGGTTTCATGGCCATTTATTTGACTCCAGAGTAATGCAAAGGAGAGAACCATTGCAGTTCCTAACAGGGAGACGATGAAGACAGCGACTCTCTGCCGTAAATTATTCGTGGCTTGACTATAGGAAATTAGCCCTAAGCCGACTAGCATTGCTCCAAATAGGGGCAATACTGGAATCAACCAGGCGTATTGATAAAGTGGTTCCATAATTTATGGTTACTTTATAATTCTTAACTAACGTGGGCAAAACTAATAAGCATTCTTACATAGAGTTTCTTGGGATGGGCGCTAAAGATCGATTTTTTTAAAAGTTATTGAGGTTAAAAAGACAAAAGTTAAAATTTAAAGGTCAAAAGTTGATTCGTTTAGGAGTTAAACTTTTTGGATATCATATTTATTGATTTTTGTCAAAAAAATTAGAATTGACTTGTAGTAGACTGGCACACCTGGCATTGTGGTGACTCACTCCTCTAGAGGGGGAAGAAGTGGAAGTGTGGGGATAGGGAGTAGAAGGGGAAGTTTACAAAGGTAAGTTTTTTAGCTTTGATATCAAAGAAGTGTGGGGAATATGGGAAAAGGTAGAAATTAATAGCCATAGATTATAGTAGTTTTCATTAACATAGAGTACAGAGATTTTACTTAAAGGCAGAAAGCAGAAGTTTTTTATACTATCCCTTAATTTAATAATTCTGAATTCTAAATTTTAAATTAATAACAATAAATTTTGTAGTCTACCTTTGTGAAAACGGCCATAATTCTTTCCTCCTCCATACCTATTCCCTACTCCCTCTTTTCTGGAGATACACCCAGGGCTTCTATAAGCCGAGAGATATACTAGAAAAAATACCTAAAGCTTTCATGGCATTTAAACTTCTATCCCTCAGCCTGGGCAAAATGTTTAACAAACTTCCCCTAAAAACTGTACTCATTGTCCCTTTTATGCTGCAAGTCTTTGGAGCTGTGGGATTAGTAGGATATTTTTCTTTTGCCAATGGACGCAAAACTGTCGATACTCTGGCAAATCGATTAACTAGCGAAATTAGTAACCGCATTCAACAGCACGTTTTAGGATATCTCAACAAATCCCATCAGGTGCTAAGAGTTACTGATGATGCTATAAAAAGTGGAGGTTTAGATATTGAGGATTTTGCCACACTTAGACCTTACTTTTGGCAAGTGGTCAAAGAAAGAGATTTAGAGAATTATCTATTTTTTGGCAATGAAGAAGGAGAATTTATCGGGGTTGAACATCTAGAACATGGAGATATTATTTTTAAAATTCGCAATATTACAACTCAACCCATTCGGGAAACTTATCTACTCAACAACCAAGGTAACATCAGTAAATATTTAAAAGGCAAAGCATACGATCCTCGAATTCGACCTTGGTATAAGGCAGCAAAAAACTTGGGTAAACCGACATGGAGTCCTATTTTTTCTTCGTTTTCTCGTCAAAATACTTCCCTAGATATATCCGCAGTTCGACCTATTTTTGACTCAACTGGGCAATTAAGAGGAGTTCTCTCGAATAAAACTACTCTTATGGAGGTTACAAATTTCCTCAGTAATTTATATATTAGTCCGAACGGTCAAAGTTTTATTATGGAGCGATCGGGAGATTTGGTAGTCAGTTCCCAAATTCAGGCACCGTTTATCATTACTGGAGAAGGTAAAAAACGCAAGATAGAACGTTTACCAGCAATCAAAAGCAACGAACCCATAGTCACTGCTACCGTCAAACAGTTACAAAAAGATTTTGGTAGTTTTAAAAATATTAACGGTAACCAACAACTCCATTTTTCTATTGATGAAGTTTGGCACTATGCCAGAGTCATCTCACTTCAAGATGGTAGAGGTATTGATTGGTTGATAGTTGTAGTCATTCCAGAAAATGACTTCATGGTACAAATTAATGCCAACACCCGCACCACAATCTTCTTAAGTATTGCTGCTCTAATTGTCGCTATTTTGATAGGAATGCTGACAACTCACTGGATTACTCAACCAATTTTACAAATTAATTCTGCTGCCAAAAAAATCGCTGAAGGTAAATGGGAAAACACGTCTAACATACATAGAAATGACGAAGTAGGAGAATTAGCTAACTCTTTTAATCGTATGGCAACTCAACTTAAAAATTCTTTTGAAACTTTGGAGGTACAAAATGAACAACTCCAGAAATTAGATCGCCTCAAAGACGAATTTTTAGCCAATACTTCCCACGAGCTACGAACTCCACTAAACGGTATTATTGGTATTGGTGAATTTCTCTTGGAAGGAAATAGAGCAGAGCTAAATTCACTTACTAGCTCTAACTTAAGTATCATAGTTTCTAGCGCTCGTCGTCTATCTAATCTTGTCAATGACATTCTAGACTTTTCTAAAATTAGACACCATACAGTAAAGTTAAATATTAAAGCAGTTGATCTTTTTGGAATAGTGGATTCGGTAGTCACCTTAAATCAATTTTTAGTCAATAAAAAGAAAAATCTACAATTAATCAATACTATTGCTAAAGATTTACCCCTCGCATGTGCTGATGAAAATCGTTTACAACAAATTCTCTACAACTTAATTGGTAATGCTATTAAATTTACTGAGTCTGGTAAAGTTGAAATTTCCGCAGAGGTAATTAGCAGCAATTTTACAGATTCTGATAGCAAATCTCTAGATTCGGAATACCTCAGTCAAAATATCGATCGCTCTCAACAATTGAAAATCGTGATCTCAGATACTGGAATTGGTATTCCCAGGGATAAAGTAGATCAAATATTTGAATCTTTTGAGCAGGCAGAAGGATCTACAGCCAGAAAATACGGTGGTACGGGTTTAGGTTTAGCAATCACAAAACAATTAGTCGAACTCCACGAGGGTCATATCTGGGTTGAGTCCGAAGTTAATGTCGGTTCTCAATTTTACTTTACCCTACCCATCTCCCTAGAATCTGTAGCAGAAACTTCAACTGCTCCTACAGTTAATAATATTCGTTATCTTGTCGATAAAACAGAAGTACCCGTAGAAATTAATTCTAGCAAAACTGATGTTGCTAATAGTGACTTTCATATTTTAATTGTTGATGATGAACCGATTAATATCCAAGTTTTAAACAATCATTTAAAAGCCAATCAATATCAAGTTACCCAAGCATTAGATGGAACTGAAGCTTTAGGTGCTTTAGAAAAGTATCATAATTTTGACCTAATTTTGCTGGACGTTATGATGCCTAAAATGTCTGGTTATGAAGTTTGTGCTAAAGTTAGGGAAAAATACCCTCCCCAAAATTTGCCAATCTTAATGTTAACTGCCAAAAATCAAATCGCCGATCTGGTCATGGGTTTTCAATTTGGTGCGAATGATTATCTAACTAAACCTTTTGCTAAAGATGAATTATTAACAAGAATAAAAACTCATCTTCAATTATCAAAAATTACTAACGCTTACGGACGTTTTGTTCCTCATGAATATGTAAAATTACTATCAAAAGAAAATATTCTTGATGTAAAATTAGGAGACCGCGTGAGTAAAGAAATGGCAATATTATTTTCTGATATTCGCTCTTTTACTACTATATCTGAGCAGATGACTCCTCAAGAAACTTTTGCTTTTGTCAATGGTTATTTACAACAAGTTTCCCCAGAGATACGAGACCGTAACGGTTTAATTATTAAATTTATGGGAGATGGTATTATGGCAGTATTTCCTGATGGTGCAGATGATGCGGTGCAAGCTGCTATTGGTAAGCTGAAAAAATTACAAGAATATAACCAGACTCTGGAGGGAAAAAAATTACCTCCGATTAAGGTAGGAATTGGTATCCATTTAGGCCACATGATGGTTGGTATTGTCGGAGAACCAAATCGGATGTCAGGAGATGCACTTTCTGATAATGTAAACTTGACGTCTCGTTTAGAGGGTCTAACTAAGTATTATGGAGTTTCTTTGCTAATTTCCAAATCAGCTTTTGAGGGTTTAAAAAATCCAGAACAATATCAAATTCGATTTTTAGATCGTGTATCTGTTAAGGGTAGGCACGAGGCTCTCGATGTTTATGAAGTTTTAGATGGAGAAATGGATTATGTAAAAGAATTAAAGTTAAAAACTCAGGCAGATTTTATATTAGGTTTAGAATATTATCGTTTGGGAAATTTAGTTTCGGCTAAAAATTATTTCAAGAAAGTATTAGCAGTTAATTCTGCGGATAAAACTGCTCGAGTTTATCTAGAAAGAATCGAACAATTAACATTAATTGGTATTCCTGAAAACTGGAATGGGGTTTGGGTATTTACTAAAAAATAATACCGATTTTAGTCTTACTTTGCTACATTTTTTTTAGCAATAATAAAGAGATATAAATTATAATTTATAAAATGCAAAATTCAGAGATAAAAATTTGCTATGTATATGATACAATAAAACCTATTTGTAATGAATTTGTAATCATTCTTATAAATTAGTATTATATCTTGATAACCTACCCTAATTCCAAAGTAGTTAAAGTAGTTTGAAACTATAGCATTATTTTTAATAATTAGTATAATACAAAACTGGGCAAAATGCTTAACAAACTTCCCCTAAAAACTGTCCTTATTGTCCCGTTTATTCTACAAGTTGTAACTGCTGTTGGATTAGTCGGATATTTTTCTTTTACCAATGGACGCGAATCAGTTGACACCTTGGCGCTTAAGTTAACCAATGAAATTAGTACTCGTATTCAGCAACATATTTTAGATTATCTAGATGAATCTCATCAAGTGCTAAGAGTAACGAATGATTCTATGAAGAGTGGCAACCCTGATGACTACACCTTTGAGAAAATGCGACTCGTTTTTTGGCAAATTATTGTACAGCAGAAGTTGGCAACCAATCTTTTTTTTGGTAACGAACAGGGAGAGTATCTTAGCCTTGAAATTAATCTTGAGAATAAAGATATTATCTTGAAAACTAGGACTACAGATACTCAACCATTTCGTGAGGCTTATAAGTTAGAAAAGATTAGCGATATCGGCAAACTATTTAAAGCTAGAAAGTACGATCCGCGTATTCGTCCCTGGTATCAAGAAGCAAAAAAACTGGGTAAACCTACATGGAGTCCTATTTATTCTGCTTTTTCTAATTATAACACATCTTTAGATATAGCTGCTGTTATACCTATTTTTGATTATAACAGTGATTTTATTGGGGTTTTAGCTAATGAAACTAGCTTAACTCAGATGACAGAATTCCTCAAGCAATTAAATATTAGTCCGAATGGTAAAAGCTTTATCATGGAGCGATCAGGAAATTTAATTGCTAGTTCCCAAATTCCTGAACCTTTTGTGATTAGTGAAGTTGATGGAAAGAGAAAAATAGAACGCTTACACGCTATTGACAGTGATCGGACTATGGTAAGTCAAACTGTAATCCACCTACAAGAAAAGTTTGGTAGTTTAGAAAAAGTTGAGCGCAGCAAACAACTCAATTTTCCTATTAATGAAGAGTGGTACTATGCAAGTATTATGCCAGTTAGAGATGGACAGGGTATTGATTGGTTAGTAGTTGTTATTGTTCCTGAAAGTGATTTTATGGAAAAAATAGACGCAAATACAAGGACTACTATTCTATTAAGTATTACTGCTCTAGTTGTAGCTATCTTAGTAGGGATAATTACTGCTTACTGGATTACGAAACCAATATTACAAGTTAATTCTGCTGCAAAAAAAATTGCCGAAGGAAAATGGGAAAATCAACTTGATATTCACCGTAGGGATGAAGTAGGAGAACTTGCTCAGTCTTTTAACCGGATGGCAAACCAACTTAAAAGCTCCTTTGACACCCTGGAAGAACAAAATCAGGAACTCAAAAAATTAGATCGCCTTAAAGACGAATTCTTAGCGAACACCTCCCATGAACTACGCACCCCACTGAATGGCATTATTGGTATTGGTGAATTTCTTCTAGAAGGGCAAACTCAAAATCTAAACCCACTCATCACTTCTAACTTAAGTATGATTGTGTCTAGCGCTCGTCGTCTTTCAAATCTTGTTAACGACATTCTTGACTTTTCCAAAATTAGATACAATCAACTAGAATTACAAATTAAACCTGTTGATGTTTTTGCAGTCGTAGAAACAGTAGTCACCTTAAATCTATTGGTAAGCAAAAATAAAAGTCTACAGTTAATCAATGCAATTCCCACAAATTTACCTCCCGTTTGTGCTGATGAAAACCGTCTCCAACAAATTCTCTATAACTTAATTGGCAATGGTATTAAATTTACTGATTCTGGGAAAGTAGAAATTTCAGCTACAGTAGTTATGAATAATTCTATAGATTCTCGCCAACTCTGGAGTCAAGAATACTCTAATCAAAATCAGCAGCAATCTCCAGTAGTAAAAATTGTTGTCTCTGATACTGGCATTGGTATTCCGAGTGATAAACTAGAGACCATTTTTAAATCTTTTGAACAAGGAGAAGGTTCCACAGCCAGAAAATATGGTGGTACAGGTTTAGGGTTAGCTGTTACCAAAC
>NZ_JBNHER010000332.1:0-12959 GCF_050015975.1 Dapis purpurea BLCC-M126
TTTTAACCAGAGGTAATTATCAATTATCCATTATCAATTATCAATTAATGAACAGTTCTGCTGCCTCAGATACAGTTAATGAATTAGATATAAACCTCGTATACCAATCCTATATTATTCGTGAACAGTAATCGGCTTGAAACTCAGATACAGCAAGAATATTTCTGGAAAAATTTTACAAATCAGATAGGATTGCTATGTATCATAATAAATGTCTAATTGTGTATAGTTTTGTTCAATTATTTTAATACTGTTGATATTCCTAAGCTTGATGAGTTGAAGTTGAAAATTTGAACCCTAACCCGCAGTCAACTCGCCAAGGAGCTAAGGTTCGTTCATTAATTGATAATGGATAATGAACACAAACTTTACGGCCACTAGAGGATGTCAAGCATTATTTAACAATGAGTTTGAGGAGGGTAAAAAACCTTGATGGTCAATGCTTTGTAACTTTTGTAAAGCTTGTTGTAACTGGTAGTTTTTCTTTTTTAACTCTTGTTGCAGAGATTGAACTTCTAGTTGCAGATGTCTAACTTTTAATTGATTTTCAACTCTAGCTAATACCTCAACTGTTTTAAAAGGCTTGGTAATGTAGTCACTACCACCTACAGAAAAAGCTTTAACTTTATCCCAGGCTTCATCAAGAGCGCTAACAAAAATTACTGGAATATCTTGGGTATTAGGATTTGCTTTAAGTCTTTGACAGACAGTATAGCCGTCTAGCTGTGGCATATGAATATCTAATAAGACTACATCAGGAGAACCTACAGCGATCGCTTGTAATGCAATTACACCATTAATTGCTTGTTGTACTTCATATCCTTGTTCTTCGAGCAAATCAGACAATAGTTTCAGATTTTCTGGCTGATCGTCAACTAATAGAATATTACCCTTCTCAGAAACTGAGACAACTGGAGACAAGTCAACTGGAGAGGAGGAAATAGGTAAAAAAGATGTAGACAAAGACAATTCAGCTACCTGTGGCTGCTCAGACATTTTTTTTTCTAGTATACTTTTAATATTAGACTTAGTAATTTTTGTATCCAAAATTTCAGAAAGAAGTTGCCAAAGTTTAGGTGCAATGTCTTGCTTCAAATATTTAGGAGAGTAGCCACATTCTTCTGCAATTTTATCATAAGTCCTTCTATTTCCTTGTAGAGTAGTGAGTAATACAGTACGCTGTAAATCACTCAAACAATTACCCATTTTTTGTTCCATTAATTCTTCAGCCAATGCTAAAAGTTCTTCAAAATTGCTCATGGTAGTAAAACCCTCTTAGGGAGAATATTAACTTAAAATTTAAAATACTATAAATTCATTATTTTAGCATCCCTAAATTCTTGCTATTATTAATAACACGTTCTTACAGAACGTATCTTTATTCCTTAGTTTTGGTGAAAATCCTTATTTTTTAAGGTTACCTCTGAGGATGTCCTTAGATGTATTTTAAACTTAACCTAAACTTAACCTAAACTTAACCTAAATTTATCTATACAAATAAAGTAACTCCGAACAAAAAAATAGGGTATTCCTACCCTTTTTAAGGGGATGAAAAAAATCAAATTCAGTATTTCAAACCTCCTATTTCAGATTTGAGGTACTGTTAACGCAGTTCCTCCGATAGGAGGCTAATTAAGAACTGATAAATGATAACTGAAATGACCCCAAGAAGGAGAAATTTTGGCTCCATTTTCTATCAAATGAACCGTAAAAAAACTACCCCCATTCCCAAATTGAGTATTCGCACTACCCTTGTAGTGTCATTTGTCATACAAATTGTTGCAGCAGTTGGGTTGACTGGATGGCTCTCATTTCGTAACGGACAAAAGACAGTGAATTCCTTTGCATTACAGTTATGCACAGAAATTGGTAATCGCATTGACCAGCAGTTACATACTTTTTTAAGTATCCCTCACTTTATCCATCAGAAAAATGAAGAAGAAATTGCTCATGGTCATATTAATGTCGGAGATTTAACTGAATTAAGACGCTATTTTTGGAAGCAGTTACAGTTCTTTAAGTTAGTCACTGATATTGGAATTGGTAATGCTCAAGGGGAAGTTGTTGCAGTGAGCTCTGTTGAAAATGTCACAGGCGTAGTCAGAGTATTAAATGCAACAACAGATGATAAAATGGAAACATACGCTGTTGATGAATCAGGGGAACCGACAACGTTAATCAAAGCTACACCATTTAACATATACCAGCGCCCTTGGTATCAAGATGCAGTCAAGGCGGGTAAACCAGTCTGGAGTGGAATTTTCCCCCGTTTAACAGAGTCTGTATTAACAATCAGCGCAGTACATCCCATCTACAGCGAACAAGGTGATTTCCAAGGAGTTTTCTATATCCTGATGCACCTTTCTGAAATTGGAGATTTTCTCCAAAGTATAAAAATTGGTAAAACTGGACAGAGTTTTATCATGGAATCAAGTGGACTGTTGGTGGCGACATCAACCGGGGAAACCCCTTTCGTTCAGACAGATACTTCCATAGAACGAATTAAAGCCACAGAAAGTAACAATTCAATTACACGAGCAACCAGTCAATACTTACTAGGAAAATTTAGAGATTTCCAAGAAATCACAAGTTCTCAGCAAATTCGTTTTGAGATTGAGAATAAAAATTACTTCCTACAAGTTTTACCGTTTCAGGATGACAAAGGTTTGAATTGGTTAGTGGCGATAGTTGTACCAGAAGCAGATTTTATGGAACAAATCTACGCTAATAATCGTCAGAGCATCCTACTTTGTTTTCTGGCATTTGGTCTGGCTACAATTACTAGTTTCTTTACCGCTCATTGGATTACTGCTCCCTTAAGAATTATATCCCAAGCTTCAGATCAACTAGCTCAAGGCAATCTCAAGCAGCAGATAGAACCCAGTTTATTTATTGAAACTAACATCCTGGCAGAGTCTTTTAACAAAATGGCAAGGCAACTTGAGGAATCATTTGATGCCTTGCGTCAGAGTGAGATGACCAATCGCGCAATTGTCAACACTATTCCTGATTTGATGATTCGCGCTAGAAGTGATGGGAGTTATCTAGATATCATTGGTAGCAGTGAACCATCAGGTGTTTATGGGGTAAAAGCATTTAAAGAAGGGAATACTGTTAAGGAATCATTACCACCTGACTTAGCACAAAAGCGAATGCACTATATTCAGCAAGCTTTAGGGACAGGTAAGCTGCAAGTCTACGAGCATCAAATTATATTCAATGGTCAAATCCGGTATGAACAGGTACGGATTATGGTTTTGGATCAAGACGAAGTATTAGTCATGGTGCATGATATTACTCCTCGAAAGCAAGCAGAAAGAGCACTAGAAAAAGCTAATCAAGAATTAGAGAAAGAAGTAGCACGACGGACTGTTTCTCTACTAGAAAGCCAAAGAACTTTGACTACTCTGATGAGTAATCTACCTGGTATGGCCTATCGTTGCCTGAATGACTCCAATTGGACTATGATTTTCGTCAGTCAAGGATGCTATGGTTTGACTGGTTATTTACCTAAAGATTTAACTAATAGCCCTCAATATGGTCAATTAATTCATCCCGAAGAGCGAGAAAGACTCTGGCAACAGGTACAACAGGCGATCGCCGAAAAAAGATCATTTCGAGTAACTTATCGCTTACTCTCTGATCAAGGGGAAGAAAAATGGGTTTGGGAACAAGGACGAGGGATTTTTAACCAAAATGGAAAGGTTCAATTTATTGAAGGTTTTATTGCTGATATTAGTGATTGGATTAAATCTAAGAAAGACTTAGAAAAAAGCAACCAAGAATTACGGGAAATCCTAGAGCAATTACAAATCACTCAAGTTAAACTCCAAATAGCAAAGGAAAATGCAGAAACAGCCAATAAAGCAAAAAGCGAATTTTTGGCTAACATGAGCCATGAACTACGCACTCCCCTCAATAGTGTCATTGGTTTTGCTCAAATTCTCTGCCAAGATAGCTCCTTCAAACCAGAACACCAGGAACGTTTGAGAATTATTAACCGCAGTGGGGAACATTTATTATCCTTAATTAACAATATTTTGGAAATGTCCAAAATTGAAGCAGGTCAAACTACCCTGAATCAAACAGATTTTGACCTCCATACTATTCTGCAAGATATGCAAGATATGTTTTGTCTCAAAGTTCAAAAAAAAGGAATTCAATTTGTTTTAGAGCCAGATTCCGAGCTACCCCAATACATATCTGCAGATGAGGGAAAACTGCGACAAGTCTTAATTAATTTAATTGGCAATGGAGTGAAATTTACTGACAAAGGTGGGGTGATTTTAAGGGCTAAGGTGAAGAAAGCTGCAGAAAATAACCAATATCAACTGCTTCAATTAGAGATAGAAGATACAGGTCCTGGTATTGCCACAGAAGAACTCGATAAGTTATTTGTGCCCTTTGAACAAACCACAGCCGGGCATCAAATTAAAAAGGGAACAGGATTGGGGCTGGCCATCACTCAGAAGTTTATTGACTTGATGGGAGGAGAGATTACCACAACAAGCACTGTGGGTGTAGGAACTTGTTTTAAATTATCGATTCCCATTCGTCTGAGTTCAACTCAGAATTTTCTTGGGACAGCAAGGAGAGGGAAAGTAATTGGTTTAGCACCGGAACAACCAGAGTATCGTATCTTAGTGGTGGACGATCAGCCAGACAATCGTTTATTAATATTAGATTTACTTGGTTCCAAGGGATTTTCCCTGCAGGAAGCCAGCAATGGACGAGAAGCTATAGATATATGGAAAACATGGCATCCAGATCTGATTTGGATGGATTTGCATATGCCTGAGATAGATGGATATGAAGCTACCAAAAAGATTAGAGAGTGGGAATCACAGTTAGAGCCACCTGTTATGGCTACAAAGATTATTGCTTTGACTGCTAGTGTTTTTGGACAGCGAGAGTCAGTTCTAGCATCGGGTTTTGATGACTATATGGTAAAACCTTTTCAAGAAGAGGTAATTTGGCAGAAGATCAGCCAATTTATAAAGGTGGAGTTGATTTATCAAGAATCAGTGGAGGGTAATGGTCAAAAACTGGAAAAGACAATTTGTTGTCAAGAGCAACAGCAAGTTAATTCAGAAGATTTATCAGTCATCTTAAAGGATATGCCATCTGAGTGGTTAACTGAACTGCACCAAGCCTCAAGTCAACTCCGGGGTAAAAAAGTGATGCAGTTAATTAAAGATATTCCACCAGAAAAGACAGTGCTTGCTGCCCAACTGCAAAACTTAGCAGACAACTATCAATTTGATCGGATTATTCAATTACTTAATTTTTCCTAGTTAATTCTTAACTTTAAGAAAATCATGTTTGTTCCACAATTAGAATTAGATAAACTTACTCTTAATTCGTGTTTAGCAGATCTTCCTACCCATGACTTTGAAATTAAAATAACCAGCTTGGGTAAAGTTGTGTCAGAAGCATTTCACGAGCATTTAGAACTACCAGGGGTTCTGATTACTGCTGATGATAAAATCATTGGCATGATTTCTAGAATGAAATTTTTTGAGTGGCTTAGTCGTCCCTATGGATTAGAAGTTTTTCTCAACAGACCAATTCAAGTCTTGTGGGAAATTATGGCTAAGTCTGACAAAAATTTAGATACAGAGATATTAATAAAAAGATATCTACTACTTAGTGCAGATTGCAGCATTTATGAGGCAGCAGAACTTGCGCTTAAGCGTCCAAGCAGTTTTATTTATGAACCCATTGTAATTGCATGGCCAAATGGACGTTGGCGGTTACTAGATATACAGATTTTGCTCTTAGCTCAATCTTGGCTTTTTGATCTAGCCAAACAAGCTGCGGAAAATGCCAATAAAGCGAAAAGCGAATTTTTGGCTAACATGAGCCATGAACTACGCACTCCCCTCAATAGTGTCATTGGTTTTGCTCAAATTCTCTGCCAAGATAGCTCCTTCAAACCAGAACACCAGGAACGTTTGAGAATTATTAACCGCAGTGGGGAACATTTATTATCCTTAATTAACAATATTTTGGAAATGTCCAAAATTGAAGCAGGTCAAACTACCCTGAATCAAACAGATTTTGACCTCCATACTATTCTGCAAGATATGCAAGATATGTTTTGTCTCAAAGTTCAAAAAAAAGGAATTCAATTTGTTTTAGAGCCAGATTCCGAGCTACCCCAATACATATCTGCAGATGAGGGAAAACTGCGACAAGTCTTAATTAATTTAATTGGCAATGGAGTGAAATTTACAGACAAAGGTGCGATAACTTTAAGGGCTAAGGTGGAGCAAGCTGCAGAAAATAACCAATATCAACTGCTTCAATTAGAGGTAGAAGATACAGGTCCTGGTATTGCGACAGAAGAACTTGATAAGTTATTTGTGCCCTTTGAACAAACCACAGCCGGGCATCAAATTAAACAGGGCAGTGGATTAGGGCTAGCCATTACTCAAAAGTTTATTAATTTGATGGGAGGAGAGATTACCACAACAAGCACTGTGGGCGTAGGAAGTTGTTTTAAATTATCGATTCCTATTCATCTGAGTTCAACTCAGGCTTTTCCTGACATAGGAGGGAGAGGGAAAGTAATTGGTGTAGCACCAGAGCAACCAGAATATCGTATCTTAGTGGTGGACGATCAGCCAGACAATCGTTTATTAATGTTAGATTTACTGGTTTCCAAGGGATTTTCGCTGCTGGAAGCTAGTAATGGACGAGAAGCTACAGATATTTGGAAAGAATGGCGTCCCGATATGATTTGGATGGATTTGCAGATGCCTGAAATGGATGGATATGAAGCGACCAAACAGATTAGAGAGTGGGAATCACAGTTAGAGTCACCTGCTATGGCCACAAAAATTATTGCTTTGACTGCTAGTGTTTTTGGAGAACGAGAGTTAGTTCTAGCATCGGGTTTTAATGACTATATCATGAAACCTTTTCGGGAGCAGGTGATTTGGCAGAAGATGAAGGAATATTTAGGAGTAGAGTTGATTTATGAACAATCAGTTGAGGGTAATGGTAAGAAACTCGAAAAGACAATTTGTTGTCCAGAGCAAGTTAATTCAGAAGATTTATCGGCCATCTTAAAGGATATGTCTTCTGAGTGGTTAGCGGAACTGCACCAAGCCTCAAGTCAACTCCGGGGTAAAAAAGTGATGAAATTAATTAAAGATATTCCGCCAGAAAAGGCAGTTTTGGCTGCCAAACTACAAAGTTTTGCAGATAACTATCAATTTGATCGGATTGTTCAATTACTAGGGTAAATATTTGCTTGACTATGAGGAGGTTATAAAGTAGGAAAAATCTATTATCATATATAATCCGCTTGAACAGTTGTCATTGCGACCAAAGGGAAGCAATCTCCGCGCACCTTTGAGATTACCGAAAAATTAAGGTATAAAGCCTCTCCATTCATGGAGAAAAAAGCGGTTGTTTGCGGAGCAGTCCGTTAGGATGGGATGGCGAGGTCTCCCGCTCTTAACAGAGCCGCTCCGCTTTTCATGTCGGCTCAAGCGCCGAAACGCCATATCCAATCAACCAAGAGAAGAAAAAAAATCCTTGAGCGCCAATCCTCTTTTTTATAAGAAGAGGTAATTCTCAATTCTCAATTCTCAATTCTCAATTCTTGAATTCCCTCCACTCCGTTCCAGTCGCAATGACTTGAGTATAGTAATTATCCAGATTTAATATAACCGACTAATAATTTTTAAAAGATGTCCCTTTGATAAAAAAGATAATTTCCGAGCTAAAAAATGGTAAAGAAAGGATTTAAACTATTGAATTTTTAAATTCGTATTCAATAGAAAATCTGTATTAGGAGGAAGTAATTTTGTGATTACTGTATAACCGGATTTTATATCAATGAAGAAAATACCTTGCACTGCATAAGTCCTAAATTTTAATATTTATCCTGAAAAATTGCTCCACGTTGAATTAACTCCTGCTTCATTTCTTCAGAAACTCCTAAATTATAGCCAAATATTGCACCTTCTAATTCTGCACCTTCTAAGTTAGCCTCTGTTAAATCAGCTCCCAGTAACTGAGCATTTTTTAAATTAGCATTCATCAGATTTGCCTTAGCCAATTGAGCACCAAATAATAAAGTATTACTCAAATTAGCACTATGCAAATTTGCATTTGTTAAATTTGCATTGATTAAATTAATATCTGTAAGATTAGTATCACTGATATTAGTATCACTGAGATTAGCATCGCTTAAATTACTATATCTCAGATTAGCGCCTTGCAAATTCGCATTTGTTAAATTAGCAACTCCAAGATTAGCACCTTTAAGGTTGGCATTCTCTAAGTTAATACCAGTTAAAGTTTGACCATAAGCTCCATGATTAACAATATCCCAGACAAGATACCACTTATCATCTAATTCTGTAGTGTCATTAATTTTTACACCTCTGAAGTTAACATAATTTAAGTTAGCACCTATCAATTTCGCATTATTAAGATTGACATCACATAGATTCGCACCTTCAAGATTTGCACCTTCAAGATTTGCATCTGTGAGATTCGCATAGTCTAACTTACTGCCAACCAGATTAACATGAAACAGTTTAGTGCTAGCAAGATTAGAATGTCTCAAATTAACCTTATCAAGACTAGCATGGCTTAAATTAGCACCTCTAAGGTTGGCTTTATGAAGGTTAGCCTGATTAAGATTAGCATGACTTAAATTAGCACCTGTCAGATTAGTATTTTTTAAGTTGGCACGATTCAAGTTAGCACCTGTGAGATTAGCTTCACTTAATTGGGCATCTACGATCTCGCTACGCCAAAGATTAGCACCCTGAAGTTTAGCATTCTGTAAGTTAGCACTCCAGAAACTAGCGTTGATAAGATCTGCTCCAGTCAAATCAGCATTGTCGAAGTTAGCAAACCACATTATGGCTCCACTTAGATTAGCATTAGTTAGATCGCTATGGCTAAAATTAGTTCCTTTCAAATTAGCACAAAGTAAATAAGCATTTCTGAGAATCGTTCCACTTAGATTAACTTCGTCTAGATCGCTCATACTCAAATCAGCAGATGTGAGATTTACACCTGCCAATTTATCAGTCAAATTTGGACCGCTAACTACTTCAGAAAAATCTATTTTTTGCTTGATCGTATCCATCGTTAAGGAAAAGTATCTCCCCTCAGTGTAGTATGGAGTCCACTGTTCTACAAAAACTGCTGAGGGTGTTTCAACTATCATTTTCCTATTTTCCTTAAATTAACTTTTGGTTGTTTGATTGTTGATAATATTATTGCGTATATTCACAGTAAAAACAATACATAAAATGTAAGGAAAATTCAGTAATTTTCCACCTGAATAAAACTGAATATTTTGGGATAAATCTTATGGATTGGACTAAATAAATATGAATTTATCAGTATTTGAGCTTATACACACAACAAATGTCGTAGCATTTTATTCAGAAAAGTTCAGTTTTATTCAGTGGTTGAAAAAATCAACAGATAAATTTCTTAAAAAGTTCAGTTTTATTCAGTGGCTGAAAAAATCAATGACAAATTTCCTGTAGAGGTAGCCCTTGAGTATAAGTGCCTAGATGTCCCACAAATATAATAAAGGTTTGATGCCCCAAGGACAATCCATCTGTATGAAGCTTATCCACCAACAGAGTATAACTACAAAAAAAAGCAGATGAATCTAGCTGTTAGATTCACTAACTCTCAAGTAAAGGAACATACTAGCAAAAATAGCTGTACCTGCACTTAGATAAAACGGTGCGGAAACCGAAACTTGAGCATACAACCAACCAGCAATTAAACTTGCAGGCAGAGCCATTAAACCAACCAACATATAGAAAGTGCCAACTTCTGCACCTCTTCGCTGGGGATGAACTAAATCTGCCACAAAAGCTTTTTGCACTCCCCGCGTCAAACTTGAGTACAATCCATACAGTGTAAATAAAACCCAAACTATTTCAGCACTCCTAGCTGTGGCAAATCCTAGATATACCAGTGCAAAAACTAAGTACCCAGTAACTAATAATGGTCTTCTTCCCACTCGATCTGAGAACTTTCCCGCAGTTAGCCCCAAACAAGTTTCTATTATATTAAATACTGTGTATAACAATAGAAGTTGCATTCCATTGAAACCTAAATCCTGAGCGCGTAACAATAAAAACGCATCGGAAGAGTTACCCAAACTAAAAATTCCGATCGCTATCAAATATCTGGAGTAGGCAGGGCTTAATCCTTCGAGCGTAAACTGAGGTTGTGAATTTGCTTTTCGAGCAGCAATTTTGGGTTCCTTCACTAACACTAACAATAATAAGACTCCTAATAGAGCTGGGAAAAATGCGATTGCAAATACCCCGCGATAGTTATTAGCATACTGCTGCAAAAATAAAAATCCCAATAGAGGCCCTACAACTTCTCCTATAGTCTCTAGAGTGTGGTGTAATCCGAAGGCTTGGCCTCGTCGATCGACTGCACAGTTTTGTGTAATCAGAACATCCCTCGGAGCAGCTCGTATTCCTTTTCCCACTCTATCTATTAACCGTGCGCCCAGAACATGACTCCATACTCCAGATAAAGCTAGCAATAGTTTAGAAATTGCACCTAATCCATAACCTACCACAGCAAATTGCTTTCTCTGACCTACTAAATCAGACATCCAGCCTGAATAGAGTTTGAGGATGCTAGCGATACTTTCTGCAATACCTTCAATTATACCCACCGTCCAAACTGGAGCACCTAGCACAGTAGTTAAAAAGATTGGAGTAATTGGGTAAATCATTTTACTCGCAAGATCGGTACAGAGACTAACTAAGCCAAGTGTCCATACAGTGGAATTTAATTTAGGGCGATCGTCATTGGTATTGGGCATGATTTTACTGACTAAACATCTCCAGAAAAGAGGGAATAAGGAATAGGCAATGGGCAATAGGGAGAAGTAATTGATAATTTATGGATAATAAATGACTCCTGATATCAAATCCGTTTGCAATGGAAGTGTTATAAGAAAGCGGGTTTATGGCAGGTAGATGTTAGTAGAGTCGGGTATTTAATAAACCTGGTTTCTCTGCTTTTTTATACCGATGCTACCGGATTTGATATGACTCCTCAGCGATACAATAATTAATTACCTGGATTCTAATCCTATATCAAACAGATTTGAAATCAGGTCTCAAGCCTCTCCTTTAAGGAAAATAAAAAGTGGTCGAGGGATAAGGTTTCGCCGCGCAACATGAAAAGCTGAGTGGCTCTGCAATAGCGGGTTTCCTGGCTATATCCAATCGACCAATAGAAAGAAATTTCAGTATTTGAAACCTCCTACCTCAGTAGGAAGTACTGATAACTGATAACTGAAGTTACTTAAAAGTAACTAGAATCAATATCATACAGTCATTCAGCAATGTCAATGTTATTTATCGGCGTCTTCTACCACCAAAACCACTGCTCCGACGTGAAGGTGACAACCCACCACTACCAAAACTACGACGTTGTTGGCGAGGTTGTGCTGTACCTGAGCGACGCAAGTCACTGGCACCAACACCACTACCAGTAGAACGATTTGTATTTTGCTGTTGTTTACGAGTTGTGTTACTGCGAGTAGAATTAGTTACACCAGTAGAACGTAATGTTTGACGATTTTTCACTGCTGCTGGTGGAGCTTGATAACGATCTTGATATCGGTTAACAGCCTGGGTGTAGCTGCTGCCATATCCGCCATACCCAGTCATTACTCCACCTGGTTGATAAACTGGTGGTACATAATATTGAGGGCGAAACAACATACTACTAATTGCTCCACCAACTACTTGACCTGCTATTGCTCCGGCAAAAGGTGTCCAGAAATTAGATTCCCGACGCACAATAATTGTTTCTTGTCTACCTGTTTGGGGGTTAGTTTGGGTTTCGGTTACGTTGTGTACATATTCGATTTTAAAGTCTGGTTTAATATGCAAACTAGCTTGATCGCCATTAATATTAGCATAATTGGTTTTGCCTTCTTGAATTTCTTCCTCAGTTAAACTTGCCATTTGCAAATCTGTAGTGGTATAAATTGGCGGTTTACCTGCAGGAGTATTCAGTAACATTAAGGAATATTCGCCGTTGCCGTCGTTATAGGTTGCTTGTTGTACGGGATATTCTCCTTGAGTTACTTGGTTGGGGTTCCGGTTAGATGAGATATTGGGATTTGAGTTTTGATATGAGGTGGTGTTAGAACTGCCACAGGCGACTGTTGTCCAACACAATGTTAAACACATAAACAAAACGGTTAATTTACGCAACATATTATGATAACTCCTAAAATAACTTTGAGTAAATTCTACTTATTATTCTACCTTGATTTGGCTTTTAAGGAGATAATATAGCACTACCCGCAAGTCAAAAATCAAAAGTCAAAATTTAAAAGTAATCTCTGACTAAGTTTGAGAATTTATAAACGTCCTAATCTATTTGCGTAGTGCTATAGTAAATCCAGTTTTAGATAGGAGCTTTATTAAGTATTAATATCATGTCCGGATGAACAGTTATAAATAAATTAAGGAGGAGACAGGAGACAGGAGTCAGCAGGAAGAGAAGAAATAAGCAGTATATCAGGAGCAGAAGGTTTTTTTTATCACTAATTAAACGGACATAATATAACGGAGAGCAGAGGTTTAGAATAGGTAAATTTGTCTTTGAAGTGAGAGAATAGTTTTTTGAGGGTGCTTTTATAGCACTTAGAAGCCTTTCTGAGATAGATTATGCCTGAGAAGAATTTATTCAAAATAGTATAAAATACCTCAAATTTACAAAAATGTAGGACTTAAGCACTACAAAGTATTTTCGTCATTGCAACCGACAGGGAAGCAATCTCAAATCCTAGTTTTTCCTATCTCATCCTTCATTAATTGATAATTGATAATGGATAATTGATAATTACCTCTGGTTAAAACCGTTCGGGAATTGAAGATAAGGAAATTCAAGAGCACTTTTCTCTTGGTCGATTGGATATGGCG
>NZ_JBNHER010000333.1:0-16663 GCF_050015975.1 Dapis purpurea BLCC-M126
AGGAAAAAGCGGTCGTTTGCGGAGCAGTCCGTTAGGATGGGATGCCGAGGTCTCCGTTCCCTCCGGGACGCTACGCGTTTCATGTCGGCGACAGCCGAAACGGCATATCCAATCGACCAAGAGAAAAGAAATAATATTTCCTTATATTCAATTCCCGAACGGTTTTAACCAGAGGTAATTATCAATTATCCATTATCAATTATCAATTAATGAACTTCTCTATACAATACCAATGCTACCGGACATGATATGAAGCACAAAATTTACCACGGTCTACTTAATAAAAATGATAAAGCCACATTTAGAATATCCAACTTTCTAAACTACTAGAAATTTTCTGCCCACCTCAGTGTGAGTAAAATCCTTTCAATGGTAAAGTCACATCTGAAAATATCTAATTCCCAAACTACCAAACTATATGTTCAAAAATTTTCTGCCAATCTCAGTATAAGTAAAATTCTTTGATTTATATATATTCCTGACTAGATGAATATTTTAATATTTACTATTGCGTATAAGGAAATAGTATTTTCATTTTCTTAAGTACTATTATTTATCGTATATTCAGTAGAAGAAATATGTTTGTTGGTACAACAGAAGCAGCTTCCCTATTAAATATTTCTGCTCAAAGAGTCCGAATTTTAATCAAAGAAGGTAGGATTCAAGGAGCCAGAAAAATCAATGGTCGGACTTGGGTAATTCCTCTATATAAAGGAATCCCAAGAGTCTCTAGACGAAAACGTGGGCCTAAGCCAAAATGGCATTCCTATAGACATTGTGGTAAAAATACCATTCATTTTGATCGTAACAATATTGCTATCAATAAAAAGAATAAAAATACTGCTCTAGATGTAATCTCTATTAAACGAGGCTCTAAGAATTTAGCGAAAGGTCACGAAATAGAAATTCACGGTTCTTGTAAAATTGTTTATCAACCAGAAAGACCTCACTCTTGTGGAGCAACAGTCTGGATTGAGACCTTGGCAACAGCAACAGTAGTTAACTTCGATGGTACAGTCGAGCGAGTAAATAATACATGGATTTGGGAAGAAGAGGAAATGTGGGAAATTAAGAAGAAAAATATTGAACAGCTAATTCGAGAAGTTTCTTAATACGCACCATCCTTACCCAAAACAACCTTGACTGTCTTCAACAAAATCTGGAAATCCATTGCCAAAGACCAATTATTGATATAAGTCATATCCAGGCGGAAGGCATTCTCAAAATCAAGAATATTTGAGCGACCCGATACTTGCCACAAACCTGTAATTCCTGGCAAAACATTTTGTCGTGCAAAATGATGTGGTTTAAAACATTCAACATCTCGTAATGGTAGTGGCCGAGGTCCGACTAAACTCATACTGCCTTTCACCACATTAATCAATTGAGGTAGTTCGTCAATGCTATAGCGCCGGAGAAACTTCCCAACTTTAGTAATGCGTGGGTCTTCTTTCATCTTGAATAGCACACCATCTTTAGTTTCATTTTTGGCCTCCAACTCTTTGATTAATTGATCGGCATTGGCAACCATTGTGCGGAATTTCCAAACTTTAAAATGTCGCCCTCTCAAACCCATCCGAGTTTGTTTATAAAATATTGGTCCTGGAGAATCTAGGTAAATTAGAACTGCAATGAAACATAGTAGAGGAGCAGCTAACAAAAGAAATAAACCTGAAGAAACCAAATCAAAACTACGCTTTATCCAATAATCAAAACCTACAATTGCTGGTGGACTTAAATGAATTGTGGGTATCCCACTAATCATTTCTATTTTTGGTACTTGAGTTGGAATACTCAAACCAACTGGTAAAATTCTCAGATGAATACCTGCTGTTTTTACAGTCCAACAAAATTCCATGTGGTCTGGTATTGACCGCCAAGAACAAACAAAAATTTCTCCCACTCCTTGCTTAGATATTTTTTCTAAAATCTCTTGCCAACGACAGCTATTTTCTTTAGTAGATAAATCAATTTGCCCTAAGATTTCATATTCTTTATTATTGACTAATTTCAGAGCAATTTTTGCCAGTAAAGTATCCTGAGGAGTACCCACTAAAAAAATTTTATGACTGAGATGAGATTTGCGAATAATTGTAATACTTGCTTCTGCAATTAAACGACCTGCCAATACAAATATCAGATTAAATAACCATGCTAGTAGAAAGGTAGAACGAGAAAAAATTGCCTCTGGTTCATAGAGGAAAGCTAGGAATAGTATGATTACTTGGGCAAAGGTAAGACTTTTGATTAACCTAAAATATTGACGACGACTTTCGCGCTCGCTATACAATCCAGCAGCAGCAATACTATTTAGTGTAATTAGTAAAATTGGTAGTAAAAATCCTGGTCTAGAAGCATTATCTCCAATTAAGTCAAAAGATGGGATTGCTTTCAAAGTATCTTGATTACTGCTAACCCACTGAGCACTTTTCCAAGCAAGAGATGCTAAAGTTGCATCTAGAAGTACAAATAAAATTGTACGCAACCAGCCAATCCTAATACCCCTACTAAGACTGATAATTCTGTTAGGAGCACGTTGATCTGATTTACTTTTTTCAACATCAGAAGTTATGGGCTTTTGTGAGTTCAGCATTTTTTTATTATCCTTAAACATCTTGCAGTATCTATAATCTTTGCAGAAATTAAGTTACTCCAAATACACCCTTTATCTAATTTTACTATCTGATACGACTGGGTAAAGTAATTATATATAAAATTACTGACCTGTATTGAGTTACCAGTAAACAGTTACTAATTAAAGGTATTAAGTTTTACGAAATTTTGCGCCAATAGTGAGGTACAGTTTTAATATTAATATCTTTTCTCGTTTCCCTAATCTCTACGAAGGAAGGATTTTTTGAAATTTTCGAGTCGTCAGCTTTAGTCCAAGAGACAATTTTCCCAGGAACTGATTAATTATCAATATAGTAACAGTATAAGATTATCAAGAGAAAGTTGAATTTCTTATATTTGATTTTTGAGCATAAATGCTTATCTGTTTTGTAAGCATTCAGCTATTAAATTATTTATTATCTAGCAACATTACGCTGTAAAGCAGTTATTCTCTGAGAATTAGGAAATACTCCTTCTCCTTGCATTTGATTTATTGGTGGTTTAATTTCTATTTTCATAACTTTTTCAGTACAAATACAAACTGTTTGATCTATTAAATGAAAAGTAATCCAAGGCTGTTTAAGTAATTGTTGTAATTCTGTTTGAAATTCTTGTGCATTAATTGGCAAACTGAAGGTTTCTGTGTGACCATCTATATAATAAAATTTTACCTCTGTACTACTTTCTTGAGCGTATTCAGCAAATGAACCTTTCATTATCTTTGTTCCTCAATTTGATTGGTTAATAATTAATAATTACATTTTATATAATATAAAAAACTCCTTTTAGCGAGTTTTTTTCTTTTTTATTCCTTTGATATATGTTCATAAAATTAGCTAAACATATCCTCACTTAACTTTTTAACATCAAAAAATATTTAATGATAACAAATATCTGCTCAAACTAACAAATATTTATAAAAGTTAAATTATCTTGAAAAAACTATAGCAATCCTATTTTAGTTATAATATTTTGGTGGTAGTTAGGAGTCAGGAGTCAGGAGTCAGGAGTCAGAATTTTCAAAGCTTTCAGTTTAAATTAGCTATTATAAAACTTATCACAACCTATTTGGGATTGCTATATATTACATAGATAACTTTTAAAATAGGTAAATTGAAAAATATTTGAGGAATAACAAGAATGAAATATCCTAATTACTTAAATTTCAAGAGTTAAAAAAATATATCTCCAGAAAAGAGGGAATAGGGAGTAGGGAGTAGGCAATTAAAACCTTGATAATTTTTACGATAAACTTATTAATCTGCAAAAAAATTATTAAAATTTTTCGATAAAAGGTGAAAAATATAACAATAGTTGCCTATACTCAATAAAATTGACTCAAAGTTAACCTTAGTTGCCATGATTAAATCTAGCAATATTTCCCAAACAGCCAAAACTTTATTCTCCCTAAATATCGCCCCAGCTCAAGTTATTCGAGGGAAAAATGCTCTGGCCGAATCAGGAGAGGCGATCGCCCGTCTTGGCAATAATCCCCTGATAGTTGGAGGCGATCGCTCCCTGAGTACTATCCAACCCTACCTCCAGCCCTTACTACAAACCCATAGTTTAAAATTTACCGAGGCTAACTACGGCTCAGACTGTAGTGAAACTAGCTTGGCCAATCTTCGTCAAACTGTGGACACCCACAAAGCAGACCTAATAATTGGTATTGGTGGTGGTAAAGCTCTCGATACAGCCAAACTCCTAGCTCACCAATGTCATCTACCTATAATTACCATTCCTACCTCAGCAGCTACTTGTGCAGCTTGGACAGCATTATCAAATATCTATTCGGACCAAGGTGCTTTCTTATATGATGTAAGTTTAGCTAGATGTCCAGAATTGCTAATTCTAGATTATGGGATTATTAAAACTGGGCCTCCCCGGACTTTAATAGCTGGTATTGGAGATGCGATCGCCAAATGGTATGAAGCCTCAGTCAGTAGTGGCCATTCAGAGCAAACAATGATTATTAGTGCTGTCCAACAAGCTAGAGTATTAAGGGATATCCTCTTTCAAAAATCAACTACTGCCCTGGAAGAACCAGGAGGAGAAACCTGGCAAGAAGTTGTGGATGCAACAGTATTATTAGCTGGTTTAATTGGAGGTATTGGCGGGGCGCAATGTCGGACTGTGGCTGCTCATGCTATTCATAATGGTTTAACTCATGTCTCTGCCAGTCATAGCAGATTACATGGAGAAAAAGTTGCTTTTGGTATATTAGTTCAGCTAAGGTTAGAAGAGATGGTACAAGGCAATCAACTAGCCGTGACTGCCAGACAGCAACTGTTAAAATTCTACAATCAGATTGGTTTACCGAAAAGCTTAAGTGACTTAGGCTTGAAAGAAATAACTTTATCTGAATTATGGTGTGCTGCTGAAGTTGCTTGTAATCCAAATTCTGACATTCATCGATTACCATTTAAAGTAGTTCCTGAACAATTAGTAGCAGCAATGGTTTCTACAACAGTCCCACTGGAGCTAGAGAAACAAAATTTGGGAACTAATTCAGATGTTGATACTACCTTAAACAATTAATAATTAATCATTACCTATTTTATAGTAGAAGGATTAAGTAAAAGGATTTTTTTCTTTGTTCTCGATTCATTGAGAGGCTTTATACTTGATTTTTAGATAAATACTAATACCAATTTGATAAATGTTTGTTACAAATGACTAGGGGATTTTTGTTGGAGTCAGTATTCAGGAGTCGTATTGGAATGGCTTTAATACCATGTTTTAGGTCGGAAATCATTTTTTTTGTAAAAGGTACATATTATATAATTTTTTTGAATCGCCATTACTATTGATAAGATTCCTTTTTCAAATTGGGATAAAATGTAGAAAATTATCACAATTTTTACTTGTTATTTTGGTGTAGCTTACCGTTGAAGGTAGATATGAGGCTTTTTTAAATTCCTAATTACCTTTATAATCAATTAATAATTAATAATCTAAGATTTCAAGTCTCTACTTTCAAGTCGAAAAAAGCAACACCAAATTTTATTCTTCGTTCTTTGGAAAAAAAGGTAATTGTTAATTGTCAATAAATCCAATTTTTTTTTGTAAAATAGTATATGTATTCAATTAACCCAGCAGACAGGGTACAAGCACTACCACCTTACGTTTTTGCCCGTTTAGATGAACTAAAAGCTCGTGCCCGTGAACAAGGACTAGATTTAATTGATTTGGGAATGGGAAACCCAGATGGAGCGACTCCCCAACCCGTTGTAGAGGCTGCCATTGCTGCTTTACAAGATTCTACTAATCATGGTTATCCACCTTTTGAGGGTAGTGCTAGTTTCCGCAAAGCAATTACTGATTGGTATTTTCGTCGTTATCGTGTAGAGCTTGATCCTGATGGAGAAGCTTTGCCACTTTTGGGTTCTAAAGAGGGTTTAACTCATTTAGCTTTGGCATATATAAATCCTGGAGATTTAGTTTTAGCACCTAATCCTGCTTATCCAGCACATTTTCGGGGTCCTTTAATTGCTGGTGGTAAGGTTCATAGTATTCTGCTGAAACCGGAAAATGATTGGATTATTGATTTAGCAGATATTCCCAATAGTGTTGCAGAGCAGGCAAAAGTTTTCTATTTTAATTATCCTAGTAATCCTACTGGTGCTACAGCTCCACGAGAATTTTTTCAAGATATTGTTGCTTTTGCGAAAAAGTATGAAATTTTGCTAGTTCACGACTTATGTTATGCTGAGTTGGCTTTTGATGGTTATCAACCTACCAGTTTATTAGAGATTCCTGGAGGAAAAGATATTGGTGTTGAGTTTCACACTATGTCTAAAACTTATAATATGGCTGGTTGGCGAATAGGTTTTGTTGTTGGTAACTCTCGCGTTATTCAAGGGTTACGGACTTTGAAAACTAATTTGGATTATGGTGTGTTTACTGCTTTGCAGTCAGCAGCTAAGACTGCTTTGCAGTTACCGGATGAATTTTTACATCAGGTTCAAGAACGTTATCGCCAACGTCGAGATTTTCTGATTCAAGGTTTAGGGGAGTTAGGTTGGAATGTGCGGAAAACTCTGGCAACTATGTATTTATGGGTTCCTTGTCCCCCAGGAATAGGTTCTACTGATTTTGCTTTGTCTGTCTTGCAAAAGACTGGGGTAGTGGTAACTCCTGGAAATGCTTTTGGTAGTGGGGGTGAGGGTTATGTGAGGATTAGTTTAATTGCTGAGTGCGAACGTTTGGGTGAAGCATTAAGTCGGTTTGAGCAAGCAGGTATTTGTTATAAGTAGGGAATAGGGAATAGGGAATAGGGAATAGGGAGAAATAACTGATATAGTCATTCCAGTTAAGATTGAGATAAGGGTTTCTTGTCTTATTCAGAATGACTATAATTTATGCATAAGAATTGATTTTATTTTCAATTTTTAATGTAGAGACGTTCCATGGAACGTCTCTATCAGAGGTAGTCCTAATAATTGTCGCTTCATTTTTCTGTCTTTGTCTGCCCAAAATACTAATTACCAAATCTTCCACCAGGATCGTTCGTTGATTTCCAGAGCAACAATAGTTAACTAAAAACCTTGTCAAACCTTTGTAAAACTCCTAATATATAGTTTGTGAATTTTAATAAGGTATGAAAAAGTATGTCACGCCGAAAGAGGCAGCAGCATATTACGGTGTCAACATCAGCACTCTCAGACGATGGGACAATGAAGGAAAGCTTGACAGCATCAGAACTCCAGGGAACCAGCGACGATTCTGCATTGATGAAAAACATCCCAAAAGTAAGCCAGTTATCGCTTATGCAAGAGTCTCTAGTCATAGCCAACGAGATGACCTTGACCGACAAATTGAATTTTTATGCGCAAAGTACCCCAACGCTGAACTTGTTTGTGAAATTGGAAGTGGACTCAATTTTAAACGGCGTAAATTCCTCAAAATATTGGAACGGGTATGTACAAGTGATATCTCAACACTTGTCGTCGCTTACGCCGATAGAGCCGTCCGATTTGGATTCCCACTTATTGAATGGTTGTGTCAGCAAAATGGGGTCAAGCTCTTGGTTCTCAACCAGAGAAACTTATCTCCAGAAGCGGAACTCGTTGAAGATATCTTGTCCATCCTCCATTGTTTCAGTGCAAGGCTTTACGGATTGCGGAAATACCAAAAGCAAGTCAGCAAAGCGATTCAAGACAAAGCCTCGGAACCAGACCCGGAAGTTGACACCAAACAGTGTCAGGAAGCTCAGGGTATTTCCATCTGATGCACTGCACAAAATCTGGAAGCGTTGGTTGAGTGCTTACCGTTGGATATATAACTGGACGATTGCCCAACTCAGAGACGGCAGCAAAGCAAGTGCTTACGATTGGCAAAAGTTAGCTCGCGATGCCGAACGTCCAGATTGGGTTAAAGAGTTGCCTGGGCATCAATTACAAGAAGCGGTCGCTGATGCAGTAGATGCTCACAAACAAGCTATGGCTAATGGTGGCATCACAAAGTTTAAATCTTGCCGTCAACCGTCTCAAGTCATCAAGTTCAAAGTTGGTAACTACAAGAAAAATCACTGGTATCCTACCAAGGTAAAGGGATTGACCTATCGCTCACCAGAAGGCTTTCCTGCTGAATCTAGTTATGGGACTCAGTTGGTTTTTGACCGTGGAAAATGGTATGGCATTTTCCCGGAGTATAAACAACCAATCCCCACAGATCACTCAAAAGTTATTGCTCTCGATCCTGGAGTGCGTACTTTTATCACTGGATATGATGGGGGAAAAATTGTGGAATTTGGGCATGGAGATATGGGGAAAATTCAGAGGCTGTGTTCTCACCTAGATAATTTAATGAGTCGCATTGACTTAAGCGTGGCTAAACGTCAACGACGAGCAATGCGTAAAGCAAGGTATCGCATCTATGAAAAAATTCAAAGCTTAGTTAAGGATTTGCACAATAAAGTAGCACAATTTCTTGTCAACCACTACAAAATCATCTTTATACCGACATTTGCTACTTCAGAAATGGTAGTCAAGTCTAGTCGAAAACTGAATAAACGCACGGCTCGAAATATGCTCTCATGGAGTCATTATAAATTTCAGCAGCATTTAATAAATATGGCTAAGAGACATAATGTTTTAGTAGTATTGTGTAATGAATCCTATACTTCAAAAACTTGTCCTGAATGCGGTCATGTTCACAAGCAATTAGGTGGAAATAAAAAGTTTCATTGGCCGAAATGTGGCTATAGTGCCCATAGGGATTGGAACGGCGCTCGTAATATTATGCTACGAGCTTTGCTGGACTAGGCGAACAGCCATCACTTTAACTGGTGATGCTATACAGATTCAAGGTGAATAGCTTTGAGTAGGTTAAATGTTGCACCAAGTTCAAAGTTTTTTACAAAAGTAAGTAGATTTGAGATTACTTGTCGTTCGGCAGTAAACGAGAGAGGGATTATCCTATAGGGCACAGGAAGCCCTCAAGGATAATTGATAATATCTCATCAAAATTTAATCTCGAACAAACAATTTCTAAGCCGACTCATGTTGTTTATGCCATGCAGGATGCCATAATAACTCAGCAGTAGAACGTTTTTCTACCATTTCTTTAGTAATAGTGCAGCGGGTAACATCTTGACGGGATGGTAACTCATACATAATATCTAACATTAACTCCTCTAAAATACCTCGTAATGCTCTAGCTCCTGTTTTACGTCTATATGCTTCTTGAGCGATCGCCGTTAGAGCTTCTTTATGAAATTCTAACTTGACATTATCCATCTTCAATAATTTTTGATACTGCTTAACCAAAGCATTTTGTGGTTCGGTTAATATTTTAATTAATGCAGTTTCATCTAATGGATCGATTACTGTTAATACTGGCATTCGTCCAATAAACTCTGGAATTAAACCAAATTTTACTAAGTCATCTGGTTCCAAATTTTTCAGTACATTAATATTCCGTTTTTCTTTTGATGGTAAAGCTATACTATTGTGACTAATA
Source organism: Dapis purpurea BLCC-M126 (assembly GCF_050015975.1). Lineage (NCBI taxonomy): Bacteria > Bacillati > Cyanobacteriota > Cyanophyceae > Oscillatoriales > Microcoleaceae > Dapis > Dapis purpurea. The sequence continues at coordinate 9,577 of NZ_JBNHER010000333.1, forward strand.
TCTTCAGTCTGAATAAAACCCAAGGATTTTTTTCCCTGTCGTTGTTCAACAATTTTTTCCAGACCTACAAAAGCACCACCACAAATAAACAAGATAGAACTGGTATCTAGCTGAATAAAATCTTGATAGGGATGCTTACGGCCACCTTGTGGAGGAACATTTACTACTGTCCCCTCCAATATTTTTAATAAAGCTTGTTGTACCCCTTCTCCAGATACATCTCGCGTGATCGAAGTATTTTCACTTTTACGGGCAATTTTATCTATTTCATCTATATATATAATTCCTCTTTGAGCAGTTTCTATATCTAAATCTGCTACTTGCAGTAATCTTAATAAAATATTTTCTACATCATCTCCTACATAACCAGCTTCGGTAAGAGTTGTTGCATCCGCTACTGCAAATGGTACATCTAGTAACTCTGCTAGAGTTTGAGCTAATAAAGTCTTGCCACAACCTGTAGGACCCATCAAGAGAATATTAGATTTTTGTAATTCCACATCAGAGTCAACACTTTTCTCGGAATTATCTTTTGTTTGGCAACTCAGACGTTTGTAGTGATTGTATACTGCTACTGACAAAACTTTTTTTGCCTCGTGTTGTCCAATTACATGGTCATCTAAATATTGCTTAATTTCCGTAGGTTTGGGAACTTTTTCTAGAGGAATTTTATTCTTACCTAAATGTCTCTGGTTTTCTAATTGTGGCTCCATTAGACTAGCCGAAGTAGTATTTCTGCTAAATTCAAATAATTCTTCTTCTAATATCTCGTTACAAAGTTCTACGCATTCATTGCAAATATAAACCCCTGGACCTGCTATTAATTTGCGGACTTGATCTTGAGATTTGCCACAAAATGAACATTTAAGGTGGGAATCGTATTTGGACATATTTGTTTGTTTTCCTTGGTGATAGTGATATTTATTCTATAAAGGGGTTAAATCGTGTTATTTGAGGATAAGTGCTTGAGTTCAACTCCTTAACTTTGGTTATATTGAAGTCTGATTTGATAATTTATACTTCTATTTTAAATTATATTCTATTCTATATATTTTCATTTTAGTAATTTTAATATTACATACATAGATAAGTAAATTTGTTTAATTATCTATAAAATAGCGTTCAACATTCAAAACGCTAAAAAATTTTCCATAAGTAATTTCTGGTTTCATTTTCATTTGGAGAAAAGTTTGCTTCCCTAAATTTCTTATCATAGCAACAATTTTGAAGCCAAATTTTACCTACTTATTCAAAATCAACTGGCTTTTTGGCTACTTTAGATTTAGATGTTAACCAATAAATAATGTTAATAGCCTCCTCTTTCAAGGGGATAAAAAAGAAGATTCCTGATTTTCTTCGCCTTACTATTACTGGAGCTACTGATAACTAATAACTGAAATAACCTGCTAGCTTGAACAGATTTTTTCAGAATAAAATGTGGAAATTTTTGTAAAAATTAAAAGTGATTTGAGTAAGATAAGGAATACTGTGATATAATAACCAATCTATGTTGGATCTAGCGGGGATCAGCCGTTAGACGTAAGGGGGAAAGTTTGGTGCAAATCCAACGCTGTCCCGCAACTGTGAGATAATTTTAGATTTTATATTTAAAAAATTAAAAATCTAAAATTTATTGAAGCCAGGATGCCCACCAACATTAAAACAAAATCATTAAGACAATACATCTGCGAGGTACGGATGATATATAAACATAGCAAACCTACAAAACTTAGGGCGCAAAATCAGTTTCAGACAATCAGGGCTATTGTAATATTTACTTGTGCAAGTCTCATTTTTTTCAGCACAATAGAATCAGCAATGGCTCACCATCCAATGGGGGGTACAACACCAGCTAATTTTTGGGAAGGTTTACTTTCCGGTATGGGACATCCCATAATTGGAATCGATCATTTTGCTTTTGTGGTGGCAGTCGGATTAATAGCAGCAACAATCCCTAACGGTATATCAATACTAGCATCTTTCGTCGCGACAGCAATGCTAGGAACAGGTATTCATCTTCTCAGTATTGATTTGCCTTTAACAGAAATAGCGCTCGCCTTTTCAGTAGTTGCTTTTGGTGCAATGTTAGCTTTCAAGCAAAAGCTAAATACTCTTTTACTAATTATCTTTGCTGGTATTGCTGGTATATTTCATGGTTATGCTTATGGAGAAGCAATTATTGGTGCAGAAATGACACCACTATTAGCATATTTAGTAGGCTTTAGTGCTATGCAATTATTCATAGCATTATTGGCAATGAAGTTTGTTCAATTAATAAGTAATTTTTGGCAAAATCAATTCTTTTCTTTAATCCGTTTTTTAGGTTTAGCTATAAGTGGTATTGGAGTTGTATTTTTCACAAATGCTATTTTGAGCTAAGATCATACTTTTCAAGTTAGTCAGGTACATTATTTTAGGGTTGCTGAATGACGGTATTATTTGAGGATTCAGGAGATAGCAATAAGTCTTGATATTAAACTTTTGGTAGTTATTCTATCTCTGATAATTAATTACTCTGAATTTATCAAACCTGTTAGGTATCATTGCTAAAATTAGCAAAGCAGTTATTTTTCTTCTTTTAGATTCCTTGTTAAGGTCTTTATTGAAGAAAGTTTGAGATTGTATACTTAATTTAATTGGAGTTTCACGACAATTAATTTTAGACACCACAAATGACTGAAAAGTTTCAAACAGATTACTTTAAAATAATATTAGGAAAAATATATTTCCTTCACCTAATATCTGACTATCTATGGTTTCCGAAAAAGCAGACCATAGCAACAATAAAACCTAAAATTTTTACCTGGCTAATTTATTGATGATAATTGCTCTAACACAATTCAATTTATTCGTGCAAAATTTATCAAAAAAAACAAAATGTCAACGCCGCATATTCTATTTGTTTGTACTACTTGTGCCAGTGTTTGGAAAGATGGAAAAAGACAAGGTATTAGTGGGGGAGAAAAACTACTGAAACAACTTTCCCAACATCATCAAAATTGGCAATTAAATAATAGCTTTTCTATCAAAGAGGTAGAATGTATGAGTGCTTGTAGTCACTTTTGTGCTGTTTCTTTTGTTGCTCCTGGTAAGCATACTTATGTATTTGGAGATATACCTTATCAAACTGAAACTTTGTCTGAAATATCAGAAGCAGTATTAGAGTGTGCAAGTCTTTATTATTCTAAACCTGATGGGTTATTGTCTTGGTCGGAACGACCTGAAAAACTAAAAAAAGCTGTTTTGGCAAGAGTTCCGCCGTTAAGTTTTGCACAGAGTTAAGAAATATTCTTAAATGTTAGTTTGCTTTCTCTTCTGACCAGTTTATATAGCTATATTTGAATAAATCAGAAGTCAGAAGTTAAATTTATAGTAGGAGATGTTCACCATCAACTATAGGTGAAATCAGAAGTTATTAGGAGATAATAGCCATTCTCTAGTACATTTTTGGTCTAACTAAATTTGAGAGAAGCCAGAATGTCTTAATAGTAATGGTGACTACTATAAAAAAATTAGGAGGAAGATTAGCGAATGTGCAATAAATGTAACTTTTAATTTTCCCTCGATTGTTGATTATGATTTATCTTTCCAAGATAATAAATTAATAGCTAATAAATATATAGCTTTCAGCCATTAATTTATTTTTTCTCTCCCTTTTCCAGATTATCATTTTTGTCAAAAAACTCTAAATAAATAGTAATAAAGTTATGAGTGCTAAAATTCCAGTTACTGTAATTACAGGTTTTCTCGGTAGTGGTAAAACTACAACAATTCGCCATTTATTACAAAATAATCAAGGTCGTCGTATTGCAGTTTTAGTCAATGAATTTGGCGAAGTTGGCATAGATGGAGAGTTACTACGTTCCTGTCAAGTTTGTGATGAGGAAGATGTTAATAATAATATTGTTGAACTAACAAATGGTTGTCTTTGCTGCACGGTACAAGAAGAATTTTTTCCGACTATGCAAGAACTATTAAAACGTCGAGAAAAAATTGATTCTATTTTAATAGAAACTTCTGGGTTAGCATTACCAAAACCTTTGGTACAAGCATTTCGTTGGCCGCAAATTAAAACTTCTGCTACGGTGGATGGAGTTGTGACTGTTGTTGATTGTGAAGCAGTGGCAAATGGTAGTTTGGTTGGAGATATTGATGCTTTGGAAGCTCAACGTCAAGCCGATGAAAATTTAGACCATGAAACACCTATTGAGGAATTATTTGAAGACCAGTTAGCTTGTGCAGATTTAGTTTTATTGACTAAGGTTGATATGGTGGATAAAGTTACTTCTGATAAAGTACAAAATTGGTTAAAGGAACAGTTACCTAAAACTGTCAAAATAGTTCCTTGTATTGGAGGAGGAATTAATCCAGATTTATTGTTAGGTTTTAATGCTGCTGTTGAGGATAATTTAGATTCTCGTCCTAGTCACCATGATACTGAGGAAGAACACGAACATGATGATGAAATTAATTCTGTAAATTTAATTTTGGAGCAAGAGTTTGAACCGAAAGACTTGGTTGAAAAGTTGAAGGGTTTAGTGGCAAATTATGAGATTTATCGAATTAAAGGTTTTGTGGCAGTACCAAATAAGTCTATGCGTTTGGTTTTACAAGGGGTAGGCGATCGCTTTGATTATTTTTATGACCGTCTCTGGCAAAAAGAAGATATCAGGCAAACTAAGTTGGTGTTAATTGGTCGTCATCTCAAAGTAGAAAACATTCACTTGGAGTTGGGTAATCACTTCTCTAATTAAGTGAAATATTTTATCCCCTCTTTTCGGGGATATTTGAATATTTCATTCTCGGTATTTAATTTTAGAGGTCGAAATTTCAACTAAAGGAGTTTGTTGAGCGATCGCTTATTTTTTTTCTTTCTACTTTGATATTTTTAGTGTTGAATAAAAAGTCTAGTCCATGGGCGAGTAACTACCAATAACATAATAGTATCAGAGTTGGTTTGAGGATGCAACCTAATTTTCCTTCCCACGGGAGCAAATTTTTTTAGAGCTTGAGAAAATGAAATGTTTTGTGATTTGTAGTTTAGTAACCAGGGTTTTGCCAGGTAGTGAACCGTAACCTACTGCTAATTTTTGTTTTGATTTTTTCAGAAATTGCAAAGAATCAGACAACCTTTCAACAAACCTACGAAGTAGAACAAACTTCCTCTAGATTTCATAAATTTCAAATTAGTAGAAATGAAAATTTAGTGTTTCACATAAGGGGATAGTTCATCCCACAAATTTGGAAAACTAGCTTTAAAAGAATCAGGTTGAGCTAGTTCCATATCAATGTATTCAAACCCTGGAGCGACAGCTTCCCCAAGTAAACCAAACTCTCCCTCTTCAAGTATTGCTGCTTTCCAACAATTTTTTGGTACTAATAGTTGAAGAACATGACCTCTACTAACATCAAAGCCAAGTTTAAATCTTGACAATTTTCCTTGTAGGTCAACAATTAAATAAGTTATGGGATAACCAATGTGAAAATAATGAATAATATCTGATTTATTCTTATGGAAGTAGTCAACTGGGCTGTCATCAGTGAGCAGATAATAAATGGAAGTAAGTAACTTTCTTTCACTTCCTTTTCTGTCAGTATTTACAGTTATATCGGAACGGTAAGTTTCTTTAAAATAACCTCCTTCAATATGTTTAACCAGAGATAATTGTTCAATTATATCTTGCTTGTTCATTAATAATTAAACCTCTGAAAGTAGTATAGAAAAAATTAAGTAAGTATTTCTTTGAGGCAAAGAGGAAGTTAGTAATATAAAAAATATCGGTAACTTTTTGGTATTACTATCATTTACTATCAGCACTTCCAACAAAGAGAAGTAATTTCAGTTATCAGTTATCAGTTATAATTATTTCCTCCTATAGCAATCCTATTTTATTCGTGGCAAAAATCTTACTGCTTTTTAGGGAAAACTTAACTGGCAACAGGCAACAGGTAAGAGTTTCAACTTTTTTATTGATTTTTTAATCTGTCACAACCTATTTTAGGATTGCTATAGAGTTGGAGGTGTGAAATCCTAAATTTCCTTTTTTATCCCCTTTAAAAAGGAGACTTGAGAGCTTATTTCTTGGTCAAAATAATATTTGACAAAATACTTTAGTAGTTCTATGGAGATAGTTAGGTAGGTCGGTATAACTTATTTTGGGGAGAAATATTCCGACCAAAACCTCTACTTGTTTATCATTACTAAAGTTCTATGAATCTACTAATACTCCATAGGGAAGGGGAGAATTGTCTTTATCACCCCCAATTTCAAACCAGTAGAGTCTATGAGCTTCAACAAACTCCTCTCGACTGATGGAACCTGACTTATCTAAGTCAATACTATCAAAAGCTTGGTCAGCATGTTCAGGCTGTTGTGAGCCAGTGTATACTGCTAGGTACTTTCGGTACTCTTCACGAGATATTTGCCCAGAATGATCGGTGTCGATGATATCAAAGAAAATTTCGTTTTTACGTCTTGCTACTTCCAGTATTTTATCTGGCGATTCAATTAATGATACAGTCTTTGCAACTTTAGCGATCAAATCTTCTTCGCTAATTCGAGTATTACTATCAACTGGTTCCCCTCCAGCAATAAAATACTGAAACAGAGAATGACACATCTCGCGAATTTCTTCATTCTTTGATGAATCATTTTGAAGTTGAATTAAACGATTTCCAATTTCTTCAAAGTCGGATAGGGTTAAAACCCCATTTTGATCGACATCCATGAGTTTGAAGTAAGTCTTCATTCTGGTACACCAAACAGTGGATGACAAAAATTCTTCTGGAGACATTTCTGATTATAAGTCAAGAAAACTATATGAATGTCTTGATATTATCATTATCTATATTGAAAAATTAAATATGCCTCAGCTAATAATTAGCTAAGTAAGTTGGCATTAAAAATTATTGTTATAACTAGGCAAGAGGAAAAAGGCGAGAGACAAACGATGTTGAGCAATTCTAGTTTTTTTTCCAACCTACTTACTTAGACAAAATTATTTGTGTATTTGCGAATCAATTATAACAATGATTACCGAATTATTAATTATTAATTGTTAATTAAATAATTGTGGTTTAAAGCCTC